>JAHEMB010000701.1 GCA_024643915.1 Rhodothermaceae bacterium
GGCTGCGCAGCTTGTCCCGCGAACGGTTGATGGCCACCGACTCGTTAACCGAGTAGACGCCCATCATCTCGAACTGCCGCACCACCGCCGTGCCGTAAAACGTGACGGAGGCGCCGATGCGGGGGATGATGGCGTCGTAGCCTTCGAGGACCTGCCCGTTGTAGTGAATGGAGGGCCGGTGCGACGTGATGTTCATGTAGCAGAGGAGGTGGTTGATGACGTGCACCTCGTGCCCGCGCTCCTCCGCTGCCTCCACCTGGCGCCGTGTTGAATAAAGCTCTGCTTTTCTGGAGAGGATACCGATTTTCATGAAGGCCCCGGTTTTTTCTTGCGGTAGACACGCGACAGACTGCGTCCCATGAGATAAGAGGCTGCCGGATCGACGACGAGGCGCCCGGCCATAGCGGTGCGGCCCAGCAGCATACGGAAGAGCATATTGTCGCGGTTGGTGAGGGTGATTTCGATGGGCCAGGTCTGCCCGCCGAGGGAGACGGGCGTGGCGATGACGAAGCGTTTCTCGCGATGCCCGCCGGAATCGGTCACCTGGCGGCGGTCGATCACGTCGGCGGTACAGTATAACGCAATCTGGGGACGCCTGCGCAGCGGGTGGATGCCGAACCGCACCTTTAGCTGCCCGTCCTCCTCGAACGTGTCGATCTCAAAAGCGTGCAGGGCCGAGGTGCGCGCGCCCGTGTCCACCTTGGCTTTGAGGGCGGGGATGCCCAGCGCCGGCAGGGCCACCCACTCGCGCCAGCCCACCGTCAGTTGATCCTCACTCATGGACGTTCGACCTCCTGTGCCCGCCGCTCCGTCTCCTCGTCGAGGACCTGACGGATCGTGGCGATGAGCGGGTCGTCTGAGGTGTATTGCCGCCCATACCCCAGGTTGAAGCGGTAATCGAAATCGTCCGGGTTCCTGCCCTGGTTGTGCTGGAGGATCGTCTCCAACTTGTCCAGCGCCTTCGCCAGACGCGCCTCGTTGGTTTCCGCCGCCTCGTACTCGTCCCACAGCCCGGCGATTTCTTCGCGTTGGCGGGGGGGCAGGGGTGCGAGGAGTTGGAGGAGATCCGCCCGCTCCTGCGCGGCCTTGGCGCCGGCCCGGCCCTGCTCCGGTGCGGGGATGTCGCCGCCGATAGCCTCGCCCAGATCGTGGACGATGCAGATTTTGACGAGGCGCTCGAAGTCCACGTCGGGGAAGTGCCGGGCGAAGACGAGGGCCATCAGGCAGAGGCGCCACGTGTGCTCGGCCACGCTCTCGCGCCGCCCTTCCGAGGTGTGGGCGGATCGCGTCGTGTTTTTGAGGCGCTCGGCGAGGCGGAGGAAATCGAGGATGCCGGCGAGTTCGGTGGGATTCATGGAAGGTGGGGGATTGTTTCCCGGTCTGTCGCTGCGTAATCTAAGGGAGCCTGGAATTACTATACACGCTTCTAGAAAATCCTCACTGCCATGAAGAAGTTCTCCGCGCTTCTTGTTCTCTGCCTCCTTCCGCTCCTTGCCACGGCGCAGACCACGCCCCGCCGGCCCGTGGCCACGTATTCCATCGTGGCGCGCGATGCCGAGACGGGGGAGATGGGCGTGGCGGTGCAGTCGCACTGGTTCTCGGTCGGCAGCATCGTCACGTGGGCGGAGGCCGGGGTGGGGGCCGTCGCCACCCAGTCGTTCGTCGAGCCGGCCTACGGGCCGCTCGGGCTGGAACTGATGCGGCTGGGGAGGACGGGCCCCGAGGCCCTCGAAGCCCTCGTCTCCACCGACGCCGCCCGCGACGTCCGCCAGGTCGCCATGGTCGATGCCGAAGGGAACGTGGAGGCGTACACGGGCGCCCGCGCCATCCATGCGGCGGGGCACCACGTCGGCGACGGCTACGCCGTGCAGGCGAATCTGATGGAAAAGGCGACGGTATGGGACGCGATGGCGAACGCGTACGAAAACTCTGACGGCGACCTCGCCGAGCGCCTGTTGGCGGCCCTCGAAGCGGCCCAGGCCGAGGGTGGCGACATCCGGGGCAAGCAGTCCGCCGCCATCCTCATCGTGCGCTCCGAATCGTCGGGCCGCCCGTGGAAAGACCGGCTTTTCGACCTCCGTGTGGAGGATCACCCCGAGCCCGTCGCTGAACTGCGCCGCCTCGTCCAACTCCAGCGCGCCTACCTCAAGCTGACCGAGGGCGACGATTTCATCACCTTCGGCGAAGTCGATAAAGCCGTGGAGGCGTACCGCACCGCCACCACGCTCGTCCCGGACGAAGCCACGAATGGCGAGGCGGCCTTCTGGGTCGGCATCACCCTGGCCGACCTGGGGCGCGTGGACGAAGCGCTGCCGTACCTCGCCCGCGCCTACCGGCAGGACACGCGCTGGGCCGAACTCGTCCCTCGCTTGCCCGCCTCCAAGCTCCTCCCCGACGACAGCGCCCTCATCGACCGCCTCGTTGCCGCGATGAAAACCGGGGAATAGGAAACGAGGAAACGAGGAAACGAAGAATCGAGGAAACGAAGCATTCGTCGGTTCACGGCTTCTCCAGTTCCGTATGGACGTGCTGGCCAAGGGTGCCGAGGAGGACGAGCACGGCGTTGAGGCCACGCCGCACCTCCGGCTGCCTGAGGGTACCAATGATCGAAACGAGGCTGGGGGGATCGCCCTTGAGGCTCTCGCGGGCCGCAGTCAGCCCCTTGGTCGTGCCTTCCATGAACGTGTTCAGATGATCGGAGTCAAGCTCGGTCAGTAGCCGGATGAGGATAGCGACGTTGCCGAGGGCGTTGCGCCCGCCCGGTGTGTCGATCTGCCCCACCGCCACCTCGCTCACGT
>JAHEMB010000702.1 GCA_024643915.1 Rhodothermaceae bacterium
AGGCTGTCATGCCACCGGCGCCTTCAGGGTATGGGGGAGGAGCGGGGGCGTCCGTGCTGCCCCTGCCGGAGGCGCAGATCGCGCAACTTATCCAGCGGTTTAAGAAATAGATCCAAATCCGTGGAGCGGATTTGGGGATGGACGTATGCACGTGTGATCGTGCGGACGAGAGTCAGGTTTAAGAAATCGTCCATACGTTCAAACGTCCGCACGTTCACACCTCATTCCGGCGCGGCCAGCCGTCCGCTCAGACGCAGCAGTTCGGTCTCGGCGCGCTTGGCCTCGAAGGCGGCGGTCAGCAGGCGGCTCTGGGCGAGGATGAGGGTTTCCTGCACCTCGCGCAGTTCGACGGAGGTGATGGTGCCCAGGCGGAACCGCTCCAGCGCAATCTCTACGTTCTGCCGGGCCAGGCTCAGGTTCTCTTCTTCGAGGGCGATCAGGGCGCGGCTGTTTGCGTAGGTCTGGTAGAAACGCGCCACGTCCGTTGCCAGTAGGGTGCGTGCCTCTTCGATGAAAAGCTCGGCGTTGCGCAGGCGGACGGTGGCGTTGCGGGTGCGGCGCCGCCGGTTGAAGGCATCGAAAAGGGGGAAGGTGACGGCGAGGCCGTAGGTGAAGTCGTTGCTGCGGCTGGAGAGCAGGAAGCCGCTCTCGGCATCAACGCTCGAATAGGCGTAGCCGCTGGTGAGGTTGACCGTGGGAAACCGCTCGGCGCGCACCTCGCGCATTTCCAGCGACGAGATGGCGCGCGCCTGCTCGGCGATGCGTAGCGAGGGGTTGTGCGCCACGGCGGCCTGAAGCAGGGCCTCTGGATCGACCGCCTGCGCCAGGATGATGCTGTCGGCGACGACGAAGTTGAGGCTGCCGGGGCGGGCCAGCAGCAGGTTGAAGTCGGCCCGTGTGTTGTCGAGGGCAATCTGCTGGCGGAGGAGGGCGGCGCGGTCGGCGTTGAGGTCGAGGCGGGCCTGGCGCACCTCCAGCTCCGAGGCCGAGCCCAGGTCGCGCCGCAACTCGGCAATGCCCAGCCGCTCTTCGGAGATCGAAACCCCCTCTTCGAATACGCGCAGTTGCTGCTGCTGGCGGGCGATATCGAAGTAGGTCGTCACCACGTCGGCCAGGATGTTCTCCGCCGCCAGCTCTGCCCGCACCGCTTCCTGCGCCAGTTGCACCTCCAGCCGGTCGTATGTGGCGAAGCGGGCCATGCCGTCGAACAGGGTCCAGCGGGCCGTAGCGGCGGCGGTCCGCCGGGTCGTATGTGCCCCCCGCACATTCTGGGCGTTGCCGCCGAGGAAGGCCTGGTCGGTGTTGGCGAGGGTGCCGTTGTAGCCTGCGCTCAGATCTAGGGTGGGCAGAAAGCCCGCGTTGCCCCGCGAATAATCGTTCTCTGCGATCTTCACCACGTTCCGCGCGATCTGGACGGCGTAGTTCCGCTCCAGCGCTAGGTCGATGGCCTCGCGCAACGTCACCACCTCCTGCGCCCGAGCCGCGCCGACGGTGAGGGACAGGAGGACGACGACGAAGAGGCAGGGGAGGGTACTGAAGGTGGGCTTTCTACGCGCCCTTACACCCATTCGCCCACACACCCACAAGAAACATCTGCGCATCATACTTGAGATTTGCTTCACTCAGGCCTCCACCACTTCCAACGATTCTGCCTCCAACGCCTCCGCCTTCTCCGCCATCGTCAAGGTCGTATCGTGGCGGGTGAGGTAGCTGTACATGGCCGGGATGACGTAGAGCGTCAGGAGGGTGCCCACGACCAGCCCGCCGATGACGGCAATGCCCATCGGCACGCGGCTCTCAGCCCCGGCGCCCAGGGCAAGGGCAATCGGCAGGATGCCCAGGATCGTCGAGATGCTCGTCATCAAGACAGGGCGGAAGCGCGTGGCGGCGGCGTCTTTGACGGCTTCCAAAATCTCCAACCCCTGTGCCTTGCGCTGGTTGGCGAATTCGACGATGAGGATGCCGTTCTTCGTCACCAACCCGATCAGCATGATCATCCCGATCTCGCTGAAGATGTTGAGCGTCTGGTTGAAGTACCACAGCCAGAAGAGCGCGCCGGCGAGGGCAAGGGGCACCGTCAGCATGATGACAAGCGGATCGCGGAAGCTCTCGAACTGGGCGGCCAGCACCAGATAGATGAGGGCGAGGGCCAGCAAAAACACGAACAGCAGGCTCGACGAGCTCTCGGCGAAGTCGCGCGAGGGGCCGGCCAGGTCGTGCGAGAACGACGCGTCGAGGACCCGCGCCGCGATGGCGTCCATCGCCTCGATACCATCGCCGATGGTCTTCCCCGGCGCCAGGCCCCCCGAGACGGTGGCCGACACGAACCGGTTGAAGCGGAAGAGCTGCGGCGGGCTGCTCTCCTCGGCCATCGTCACGAGGTTGTCTAGCTGCACCGGCTCGCCGCGCGCGTTGCGGACGAAGAGCGACTTAAGGTCGAGCGTCTCGTCGCGGTTGCGTCGTTCCACCTGGCCGATGACCTGGTACTGTTTGCCGTCCATGATAAAGTAGCCCATCCGCTGCTCGCTCAGGGCAAGCTGGAGCGTCTGGGCGATGTCGAGGGCCGAGACGCCCGCGTTGCGCGCCCGCTCCCGGTCGATGCTGATGCGCAACTCAGGCTTGTTGAACTTTAGGTTCACGTCCGTGAACGTAAACGTCGGGTCCTGCCGCGCTTCCTCCAGAAACACAGGCAGCACCTCGGTGAGCTTTTCGAAGCTGGGGGCCTGGATGACGTACTGCACCGGCAGGCCGAGGCTGCGCTGGCCTATCGTCTCGGGCTGTGAGACGAAC
>JAHEMB010000055.1 GCA_024643915.1 Rhodothermaceae bacterium
GGAAGAACATCACGAGGGAGAGCACAAGGGTGGTGACGACCACGTAGAGCGCTTTCACCCCCAGGTCGGCGCCTTTCGAGAGGACGAGGCCGATGAGGGCCACCACCGCCGGGAGGGAGACGAAGCGCGGGTCGAACGCCAGGCCCGTGTTCGCCTCGAACCACGGCGCCAGGGGCCGGAACGCCTCGGCGAAAGCGATCATGTAGAAGGCCACCGAGATGGCCTGCGACATATAGAGCGAGATGCCGATGACGCCGCCGATGGTCGTCCCGAACGAGCGCGAGATGATGAAATACTCGCCGCCCCCCTCCACTTTCCGGTTCGTGGCGATCTCGGCGATAGCGAGGGCCGTGGGGATGGTGACGAGGTGGCCCAGGAGGATGATGCCCACAGCGCCCAGCAACCCGGTGTGCCCCACCGCATAGCCGAACCGCAAGAACATGATGGCGCCGAGGATGGTGCTGATCCCGGCCAGGAACACAGGCAGCGTCCCGAACCCGTGCCCGCCCCCCCCGTTTTCAGTGCCGGCTCGGCCATTGACGGAGGCTGCTACCGGTGGCGTTACGATCTCTGTCATTGTGAAGGGTTGGCAATAACGTAAAGTGGAGGGAGGCTTGCGCTGCAGAAGAGGAAGGGCCTCAAAATAAGCACGATGCCTGCCCCTAACGTAGCAAAAAAATAGGACGGAAGAAATGGGTCGGATGGGGACGCCGGCCGGCGGCGAGTCGTACGATTGAAAAAGAGGCGGGCGGTCCTTACCTTCAAACAGGGCGCTGCGTCTCTTTGAAGAAAGGCGTCTCGGAGCCCCTCATGCCGGACGACGCCTTACACGACCTGGACGCCAACCGCCGACGGAACCTGATCGGCCTGGGCGTCCACGCTGCCTGCTATCTCGTCTTCAATGCGTGGATGACGGTGATGAACCTGACCACCTCGCCCGAGCACCTCTGGTTTTTCTGGCTGATTCTCGGCTGGGGCTTCGGCCTGACCATGCACGCAGTCGGCATCTTGCATTTCGAGACGTTACCTGAGGACGAGCGGCAGCGGCTACTCCCGCCACACCAGAAAGGACCGCCGCTGCAAAGGGAGCAACCGCCCTGGCAAACCACGAAACGTCCGCCGCCCCCTCCATAACCGAAACGTCAACGTCGTGCCGAAACTGCCGGGGGTGGGGCTCGCGTAGGAGGACTATTCGCAGTAAAGGAGATCGAAATGAAGTCATCCGTATCGCGCAAGGCCCGCGCACTGGCCGTCGCCGAGGAGATGGCGAACAGCGTGACGCACGGCGTGGGGCTGGCCCTCAGCCTGGTGGGGCTGGCCGTCCTACTCTTCTTTGCATCGCGCGGCGAGTGGGTACACCTGATCGGGAGCGCCGTCTTCGGCGTCACGCTCGTCTTCATGTACACCTCCTCGACTCTCTATCACAGCTTTCGCGTGCCGCGCCTGAAACGTCTCTGGCGGCTCATCGACCACATTGCCATCTACTGCCTCATCGCCGGCACCTACACGCCTTTTGTGCTCGTCTTCTTCGGAGATACGCAGGGGTGGATGCTGCTGTCGCTCGTCTGGGGCGTGGCACTTTTCGGGGTCGTCTTCAAAATCTTCTTCCTGGGCCGCTTCCCGGTCTTTTCCACCCTGCTCTACATTGCCATGGGCTGGCTCGTCATCCTAGAGTTGGATACGCTCCTGGCGGCGGTGCCCACGGGAGGGCTTTGGTGGCTGGCAGCAGGTGGGCTGGCGTATACCATGGGCGTAGCGTTTTTCGCATGGGAGCGGCTGCCGTACAACCACGCTATATGGCACCTCTTCGTCCTCGCCGGCAGCGCCTGCCACTACGTCGCCGTCGTGCGCTACGCCCTGCCGTAGCCGCCGCCTCAGAACGAGAAGCGGAAGCCGAGGGTGGGGAGGATGGGGAACATGGTCGTCTCCTCGCGCACCAGCTCTGGCCCCCGCTCGGGCGCGGCGGGGTTGACGACGATGGCGTCCTGGTAGGCGAAGATGTTGCGGCGGTTGTAGACGTTGATTACGTCGAGGTAGGCCTCGGCCTCCAGGCCGAAGAAGCCCAGGGTGCGGGAGAGGCGCAGGTCGAGGCGGTGGTAATCCGGCAGGCGGGCGCTGTTAACGTTGGCCTCGCCGCCATAGACGGGCTGGAAGCGGGCCAGCCCGGTGGCCGCATTGGTCAGCACCTCGGGGCGCGGCAGACCGGCGCCGTCCTCGGCGGGGCGCAGCACCACAATGGGTTCGTAGCCGAGGGCGGGTGTGTAGGGGAAACCCGTGCCGAAGCGGAACGTGGCCCCCAGCCGCCACTTCGCGCCCAGCCGGTAGCTGAGCGATGCGTCGAAGACGTGGCGGCGGTCGTAGGCGAAGGGGGTGCGGAGGCGTTCGCCGTCCTCGTTCTGGCGGGTGCGGGAGGCGTGGCTGTAGGCATAGGCAATCCAGCCGTTGAGCCGATCCTCGGCCTCCAGGTATTTCTTCTCCAACAGCACCTCTGCGCCGTACGCCCGCCCGTCGGCATCGTTGACCGGGATGGGCGTCAGACCGCGCACGGTTTCCCCGCGGATCGCATACGAGGCCGGGTCGGTGCGGGCGCCGGGGCCAGTGAAGGCCGTGGCGTGGCGCGTCGTCAGGCCGCGCTGCTGTACGATCAGGTCGTCGAACGTCTTGAAGTACGTCTCCAGGCGAAGCTGGTAGCGGTCGTCGAGCCAGCGGGTGAGGCCGAGGACGTAATGCGTCGTCCGCTCCGCCGCTAGGCGTTCGATGGCTGCGCCGTTCGAGAGATCATATACTTGCCATGTGTCGATGATCTTCTCCAGGCCGGGCGACTGCCGGTAGAGGCCCCACGCCCCCCGCACCGTCGTCAGCGGATCAAGGGCAAAGGAGAAGGAGAGACGCGGCGAGACGTAGCCCCGGTCGATGATCCGGTAGTAATCGAACCGCAGGCCGGGCTGCACGAAGAAGCGCTCGCCGAAAAGCGCGAGGCGATCCTGGGCGTACGCATGGAAACGGTAATAGCGTTTGCCCTGGTCGAACGCGGTGGGGAAAGCGCCGGGGCTGAGGGGGTTTTCTTGCTGAAAGCTTTCAAAGTAGGCCCGCCCCACATCGTTCAACGTCAGCTCATAACGAAGCGACGTGTCGAGCAGATCCACCCCGCCGCCGGCCTCGACGAAATGCCGGCTGCGCAACCACGATGTCTGCTGGTGCAGGCTCCACTTGCGGAAGCGGAACTGCTGATCATACGAGAAGGCGAAGGTGTTGAGCGTGTCGTCGGCGGCCACGAGGCGGCCCTCCTCCAGCACGTCGCGCGGCACGAGCTGGCCCGCGCCGTCGAAGCCGCCCGCGTTGAGGTACCAGCTCAGGGTGACTTTCGAGAGGAGGTCGGGGCGGGGGCTCCAGTGCCATGCCGTGTAGACAAGGTGATTGCGCGTGAGATCGTCGGCGTCGAGCCGGTCGGCCTCGGAGCCGCGTGTGTCTTCGTCGGCGCCCTCGAAGGCCACGTTGAGGGCGTCGCGGCTGGCGATGCCGCCGGCCCGCACCTGATGCCCCTTCGCCGGGTGCAGCACCAGCTTGCCCTGCAGGTCGGCGAAGTTGGGGAAGCGGACGTTGTCCTCTACCGCGTCGAGGTTGCGGGCGACAAGGCCAACGATGAGGTCGTAGTAGGTGCGCCGCCCGGTGACGAGCCACGAGCCGTTGAGCCAGCCCGTGCGTCCTTCGAGGACGGCGTTGGCGTTAGCCACCGAGGTGTTGAGCGAGCCGGCCAGGCGCGCCGCCGTGGTGCCCGCTCGTGTCTCGACGTCGAGGACGGAGGAGAGGCGGTCGCCGTAGCGCGCCGGGAAGCCGCCCGTCATTAGCTTGATGTCCGAGACGACGACAGGGTTGAACATCGAGACGACGCCGTAGAGCCGGTACGGGTTGAAGACCTCGACGCCGTCGAGCAGGATGAGGTTTTCGTCCGGCCCGCCCCCCCGCACGGCGAACTGCGCGGTGAAGTCGCTGACGGCGTTGACGCCGGGCACGGCCTGCAAGGCGCGCAGCACGTCCTCAGCAGCGCCGGGAGCGCGGCGGGCCTGCTCTGGCTCCAGGGCGGCTATCGACGGGAGGGGGTCGCGTTGCTGCTGCATCCGCTCCGACACGATCTCAATCTGCTCAAGCTCAATCACCTCCAGCGCCAGGCGGAAGTCGAGCCGCGCCGTAGCACCCGCTTCGACCAGCACGCGCCGCTGCTGCTCGACGAACCCGACGGCACGGGCGGTGAGCACGTACCGCCCAGGGGCCACGCGCAGCACGTAACGCCCCTCGCGGTCCGTCGCTGTCCCCTCGTTCGTGGGTTCGACCTGCACGGTCACGCCGGGCAGGGGGCGGGCCGTTTCGGCATCGAGCACGCGCCCTTCGACGCCCTGCGCCCACGCGCTGCCCGCCAGCCACAGCGCGGCTAGCATCCCCCCTCCCAGCCGCTGCAAAAGACGCCCCATGCTCTCCGTTCTCTCTCGTAAAAGAAGCCCTTTCCTCTTACACTACCCGGCGGGGAAGGTTTACGAGGAGGCAGGGCTGAAGGGAATGTAAGAGTCGACGAGTGGACGAATCTCAACCCTCATTGTCATCCTTTCACGCCAGCCTCTCTCCGACTCCCCGACTCTCTCCTTTCTGGTTTCCTCGCCTCTTCGAGTCCTCTTTCTCCTAGTCGCCCTTCACCATTCGCCACGCCCCTCAATGAAGCGGCACGTTTTTGAGGAAGCGGCGGACGGCGAAGAACGAGCCGAGCCAGCCCAGCAGCAGCCCCGTCAGCACCACGCCCACGATGACGGCGGTGAAGAGCAGGCCGCCGGCTACGTCGAGCTGGGGCAGGAAGCCCTCCATCAGGCCGTAGAGCGCCCACAGCACGAGGGCCGCCACGATCCCCGCCAGCAACCCTTGCAGCATTCCCTCGACCAGAAAAGGCCGCTGGATGAACTTGTCGGTGGCGCCGACGAGCTTCATCGTGCGGATGAGCAGGCGGCGGGCGTAGATGGTCAGGCGGATGGTGTTGGCGACGAGGAAAAGGGAGGCCAGCACTACCAGGATGCCGAGCGAAAGGCCGACCGTGGAGATGAGCCGGAGGTTGCGTTGTACCTTCACCAGAAGGGGCTGGTTGAAGACGACCTCGTCCACCCGGTTCCACGACTTGAACTCCTCGACAAGGCGCGCGAGGCTGTCCGGGTTGGCGTAGGCGGGCTCCACGCGCACCTTGATGGAGGCGGGCAGGAACGGCTCGTCGAGGAACGCGTCGGCCTCCTCGCCGAACTCCTCTCGGAAGATCTCCTGCGCCTGCTCTTTCGAGACGTACTCGGCTTCGGCCACGCCGGGGGTGGCGTCAGCGCGGGCGAAGAGAGCCTGGGCATGTTCGTCCTGCGTCTCTTCGAGGAAAATCTCCACCTCGCCGACGCGCTGCCGGAGCCACGTGGTTACCTGCTGCGCTTTCACGCTGAGGAGGGCGAACAGCCCGATCAACACGAGGGCCACCGCCATCGCACTCGTCGTTGCGGCGACGGCAAAGGACGCCCGCCGAAACCCGGCGAGCCCTTCTCGGATGCTGTAGGAGATCAAGGCAACAAGGGAGGTGGGTGGGAAGGAGCCGTCAGCGGTCGGCTGTCAGCATTCAGCGTGTTGATAAATAAAGCGGAGGGCGGCCTTGCGCTGTCTTGGCAGGTCCAATCGATTCCCGGCTGTAATTCCAGATCTGATGGAGGATCCATGCAAAACGAACGCCCGTTGTGCAGAAGAAAAAGCTGATCGCTGACAGCCGGGCCCCTCAACTTACGCATTCGTCAGGGGAGTTCCGAGAGTTTTTTTGGATCTGTTTGGCTCTAGGGCGCCGGCTCGCCTTCGCTACGACAGGGCGCGATGCGGTGAAGAGGAAAGGGCAGCTAAATCCCTGAGGCGATGAGCAACTCGATGTCGCGGTGGGGCATGCCGAACATGGCGGCGAGGCTTTTCTTGGTGAGGTGGCGGCGGTAGACATAGGTGCCGTTGCGCAGGCCCACGTTCCGCCAGAGGGCCTCGTTGATCGACCCCACCTCGCCGATCTGGATGAGATAGGGCACGAGCACGTTGGTCAGAGCGTAGGTGGCCGTCCGCGCCGCGTTCGACGGCATGTTGGGCACGCAGTAGTGGATGACGCCGTGCGCCCGGAACGTCGGCTCGGAGTGGGTTGTGGGCCGGCTCGTCTCGATGCAGCCCCCCTGGTCTATGACGGCATCGACGATGACCGAGCCGGCCTTCATCTCGGCGACGATCTCTTCGGGGATGACCACGGGCGAGCGCTGCCCGTCGGACATCATCGCACCGATGACCACGTCGGCCGAGGGAAGGGCGTGGCGGATGTACTGGGTCGAGGCCATCGCCGTGGTGATGCGGCGGTCGAGGTAATGTTCGAGAGAGCGGAGGGCGCCCAGATCGGTGTCGAGGACGATGACGTGGGCGCCGTAGCCCAGCGCCGTCCGCGCCGCCCATTCCCCCACCACCCCCGCGCCGAGGATGACGACGGTGGAAGGGGGCACGCCCGAGATGCCGCCTAGCATCACGCCCTTGCCGCCTTCGTTGCTCTCCAGGTAGCGGCCGGCGATCTGCACGGCCAGCATCCCCATGATCTCGTGCATCATGCGGACGATGGGGAGCGAGCCGTCCGGGTCGCGAATAAATTCGAAGCCGATGCCGGTGATGCCGAGCTGCATTAGCCGCTGCATGAAGTCGGGCGTGGTGGCGCCCAGGTGCAGGGCCGAGATGAGGATCTGCTTCTCCTGCAACAGGTCGAGTTCGTCGCCACAGGGCGGGCCCACCTTCACGATGAGGTTGCACTTGCTGTACAACTCCGCCGGAGACTGCACCACCTCGGCGCCGGCCTCGGCGTACTCGGTGTCGGAGAAATGCGCCAGCTCACCTGCGCCCTGCTCCACGTACAGCGCGTGCCCGTTCGCCACGAGGACGCCCGCGGCGCTCGGCGCCAGGGCCACGCGGCGCTCCTCGTTGGACATCTCGCGCGGCACACCGATGCGGAGCGTCCGGTGCTCCTCGTGCAGGGGCGCACGCTTTTCCATCGTCATCAAACCATGTTCGATGGTCAGCCCCTGGAGCGCAGGAATTTCCATTCGGATGAGAGGGGAGGGATACGAAAGGCGGGAACCGCTCAATATACGATTTTTGCCGGAAATCAGGGCCGCTTCCTTTTCGAGGAAAAGCCGACGGTTGCCGCTTCGTTGCGTTTCGGGCGAAGGCGGGGGAGCGGGGAGCAGGGGGCGAAAGGAAGAAGGGAGGAGAGGACGAGAGGACGCATGAAAGTGTAGATGATGAAGAGGGGCCAACCGACAACCGACTAACCCTCCTGGCCGAGCCAGGCGTAGAGGAGGATGCCGGCGGCTACGGCGACGTTGAGCGACTCAGCGCCTGTGCGGTGGGGCGTGCCCGGAAGGACGATGCGCTCGTCGAGGCGCGCCTGGGCAGCGGGGGAGAGGCCGTGCGCCTCGCTGCCCAGGAGGAGGGCCGAGGGGCGGCGTGGTCGCCATTCCTGTACGGGCGTGCCGCCGAGGTCGGCGCCGTAGAGGGTGAAGCCGGACGCTTTCAGATCGGCGAGAAACGAGGAGAGGTCATCGGTGCGGGCGAGGGGGAGGTCCCATAGGCCGCCCATCGCGGCGCGCACCACTTTGGGCGCAAACAGATCGGCGGTGCCAGGGCCGGCCAGGAGGGCGTCGGCGCCGAACCAGGCAGCGGTGCGGAGGATGGTGCCCACATTGCCGGGGTCCTGCACGCCGTCTAGGATCAGCAGCCGTTCCTTCGTCTTCAACGTGTCCAGGGAAGCCGTCGAGAGGCGGGCCACGGCTAGCACGCCCTGCGACGTCTGCACGTCCGAAAGGCGGACGAGATCACGTTCGGGTAGGACGTGCACGGGGGCGCCGGTGCGAGCCAGGAGGGCCTGCACGCGCGCCTCCTCTTGCGCCGATTCGGAGACGAGCACTTCCAGAAGCGGCGCCCCGGCCTCCACCGCCGCCTCCACCGAGCGCACGCCTTCCACCAGAAAGGCCCCCAGCCGCTCCCGGTACTTTTTCTGCGCGAGCGAGGCGATCTCCTTCCGCCGCCGATGTGTCAACGGTTGCTCCATGCGCCCCGCTTGCTGGTTTTATTCAGAAGTTTCACGAACCCCACCCCCCCGCAAACTTAGTTTGCTCCCTGGCATTCACAAGAAGCTTTGAGCGGTCAGCGATCAGCCGTCAGCTGATAAAGGGAACTGATCGCTGAAAGCTGGCTGCTATTGCATTCCGCATTCCGCATTCCGCATTCCGCATTCCGCGTTCCGCACTCCGCACTCAAAAAATGCCCTTCAAACGCACCGTCTACGACCGGGCCATTTACCAGGAGCCCGGCCCCAGCCTCGACCGCGACAACCCGTTCCAGTCGATGCGCGAGCGCTTCGACGTGGCCGCCGAGATCCTTGAACTCGACCCCGGCTTTTACGAGTACCTGCTCACGCCCGCCCGCATCCACATCACCGCTGTGCCGGTGGTGATGGACGATGGGCGGATCAAGCTCTTCGAGGGCATCCGCGTCATCCACAACGAGATCCTCGGCCCCTCGAAGGGCGGCATCCGCTACGCGCCGGATGTGACGCTCGACGAGGTGAAGGCCCTCGCCGCGTGGATGACGTGGAAGTGCGCCATCGTCGGAGTGCCTTTTGGCGGGGCCAAGGGCGGTGTCATCTGCAATCCGCGCGAGATGAGCCCCGGCGAACTCGAGCGCCTCACCCGCCGCTACACCGCCAACCTGCTCGACGTCTTCGGCCCGGACCGCGACATCCCCGCGCCGGACATGAACACGAACGAGCAGATCATGGCGTGGATCCTCGACACGTATTCGATGCACGCCAAGCGCACGGAGAACGCCGTGGTGACGGGCAAGCCCATCATGCTGGGCGGCTCCGAAGGGCGGAAAGAGGCCACCGGGCGCGGCGTGATGACGGTCACGCTCTCGGCCATGGACCGGCTGGGGCTGCGGGCGGCGCAATGCTCAGTCGCGGTGCAGGGCTTCGGCAACGTCGGCTCGATTGCCGCCCTTCTGCTGGCCGAGCAGGGCTGCAAGATCGTCGCGGTGAGCGATGTGACGGGCGGCTACTACAACGAGAACGGCCTCGACGTGCAGGCCATGATCGACTACGCGGAGGCCAACAACCGCACGCTCGACGGCTATCAGAACGCGCAAAAGATCTCCAACGAGGAGCTGCTGACACTCGACGTGGACATCCTCGTGCCTGCTGCCAAGGAGGATCAGATCACCCGCCACGTAGCCCCCGACGTGAAGGCGAAGATTAT
The DNA here is from genome assembly GCA_024643915.1 of Rhodothermaceae bacterium. Lineage (GTDB taxonomy): Bacteria > Bacteroidota > Rhodothermia > Rhodothermales > JAHEMB01 > JAHEMB01. Next base: position 9,333 of record JAHEMB010000055.1, read on the forward strand.
CGCCGAGGGCGCCAACGGCCCCACCACCCCCGCCGCCGACGCCATCTTGAAGGACAACGGCGTGCTCGTCGTGCCGGATATCCTGGCGAATGCGGGCGGCGTGACGGTATCTTATTTCGAGTGGGTGCAGGACCGGCAGGGCTATTTCTGGAGCCTCGACCGCGTCAACCGCCGCCTCGACCGCCTCATCCGCAATGCCTTCGACAAAGTGTACGACGAGGCGGAGAAGTACGACGTGTCGATGCGCATCGGTGCTTACGTTCTGGCTATCGACAAGGTCGCCAGCGCCCTGCGCCTGCGCGGCATCTACGCCTGATAACGTTTGGGGGTGTGGACGTATGGACGGGACGATGATGCGAAAGATCGTTCACATGTTCACACGTTCATACGTTCATACAATGCTGTTCTGCCTCGCCGGGGTGGTGCCGGCGTGGGGGCAGCCGACGAACCTGGAAGCATACCAGACCCTCGCGGTGGAGTGTTTGGCTGCCGCGCCGGACACCGCCCGCGCCTTCCGGCTCGCTGTGCCCGCGCGGATGCCTTTTCTTCGCACCGCCCTCGTTGCGCGATGGCAGGAGGAAGGCCACATGGTTTTCCTCGCTGATTCGTCTTTCGAGGCGACCGGGGCGTTGCCGAGGCTGGCCTATGAGGTGGAGGAGGCGACGGTGGCCTACGAGCGGGCGGGCCGCAAGCAACTGCGGCGCACGGTGACGCTCGCCCTCCGCCACACCTTCACGGGTCCAGGTGGCGAGATCTTGCGGGAGGACCGCTGCCGCGACGTATACGAAGACACCGTCGCCCGCCGGGCCGCCGCCGGCCTGGCTGATGAGGCTTTCCCCGAGACGCAGGCGCCGCTTCCCGAGGCGGGCTGGCTGCGCCGCTACCTCGAACCCGTCGTCCTCACGGCCGCCACCGCCGTCGCCGTCTACCTCTTCTTCACCCTCCGCAGCGATACGTCCGGGGGGTGAGTGGGTGGGTAGAAAAATGGCGTAAAAGATAGGGAAGATGCATATTTCATCCAGAAAAAGATGAGACACGGTAAATCGTGCAGGCACGGAAAAAGGCGAGCCTGCACGTGGCTCCCTTTCTCCCTTTCTCCCCTTCCCCCTTTCTTCTTTTCCCTCATTCTCCTCCTGCTCGTCAGCGCCTGTGCCCAGCCGGTGATGCCATCCGGGGGGCCGCCGGACCAGACGCCGCCGGAGATCGAGTCGGCGGAGCCGGCAGCGGGGGCGGTGAATGTGGCGATGGAAGTGGTGCGGCTGACGTTTTCGGAGCCCGTGGAGCAGAGCAGCTTCACGCGCGCCCTGACCGTCACGCCGGAGCCGGAGGGGCGGCTCGACGTGCGGTGGAAAGGCCGCTCGGTGGAGATCCGCTTCCCCGAACCCCTGCGGGAGAACACGACCTACATCCTCACGCTCGACACGGGCCTGCGCGACCTGCGCGGCGTCTCGCTCCGCCAGCCCCTCACACTTGCCTTCTCCACCGGTCCAGTCATCAACAAGGGGAAGATCGAGGGCCGCGTCATCGGACCGCAACGCGGGCAGCCTGTCGCCGAACTGGACGTGTACGCCTATGCCGCGCCGGACTCCACCGTGCCCGCGCCCCTGCCCGAGCGCCCCGACTACCGCACCCAGACTGATCCGCAGGGCCGCTTCCGGTTTGACTAT
>JAHEMB010000056.1 GCA_024643915.1 Rhodothermaceae bacterium
CGCGAGGAGCATTTCCGCCGCCTCATCGAAGACGGGTCCGACATCATCGCCGTGATGGAGCTTGGCGGGCGCCTGCGCTACGCCAGCCCTTCCACCGAGCGGCTACTGGGCTACGCCCTTGAAGAGCGCCTTGGGCGGGACTCGGACGAGATTCTCCATCCCGAGGATGCCGCCACGCTACGCACCCTCTACGCCGAGATCCAGGCCCACCCGGAGGAGAGCCGCCGGTTCGAGTTTCGCTTCCGCCACAAAGACGGCGCGTGGCGCATCCTCGAAGGCATCCTCCGGGCCCTCATCGAAGGCGGTGCGGTGACTGGCTTCGTCGTCAACGCGAGAGATGTGACCGAGCGGGTGGCCGCCGAGCGGACGCTCCGTTACCAGAAAACCCTCCTTGAGGCCCAGGGCGAGGCCTCTATCGACGGCATCCTCGTCGTCTCCGAAGCGCGCGAGATCCTTTCCTACAATCACCGCTTCGTGGAGATGTTCAGCCTCTCGCCCGAGGTGGTCGAGACGAAGTCGGACGAGGCGGCGTTGCAGGCGGTGCTGGATGCGTTGCAGGACCCAGAGGCGTTCCTGGCGCGGGTGGAGGAACTCTACGAACAACCCGACGCCGAGGCCCGCGACGAGGTGGCCCTGCGCGACGGGCGCGTCTTCGACCGCTACAGCGCCCCCGTGGTGAGCAGCCGGGGCGAACGCTATGGCCGCATCTGGTTCTTCCGCGACATCACGGCGGAGCGGCTCTACGCCCAGGGCCTCCGGCGCGAATTGGAGATTGGGCGGCAGATCCAGCAGGGGTTCCTCCCGGCCTGCCTGCCGGCCCCGCCCGGCTGGGAGATCGCGGCCCGCTTCCACCCCGCCTCCCAGGTGGCGGGCGATTTCTACGACGCTTTCGAACTGGCCGAGGGACGGGTGGGCCTCGTCATTGCCGACGTGTGCGGCAAGGGGCTGGGGGCGGCGCTCTTCATGGCCCTCTTCCGCAGCCTCCTCCGTGCCTACGCTGAGCGCGCCAGCACCGCCACTGCGGCCTCCGACGAAGCTATCCTTCTTGAGGCCGTCCGGGCGACGAACGATTACATCACGCGCCTCCACCGGCCCGCCCATACGTTCGCTTCCGTCTTCTTCGGTCTGCTCGACCCCGAGACGGGCGCCCTCCCTTACGTCAACGCCGGCCACGAGCCGCCCGTCGTGATCGGGCGGGACGGCCCCGGCGTACGCCTCGCCCCCACCGGCCCCGCCCTCGGCATCCTGCCAAAAGCGCCGTTCCAGGTGGCCCATGCCGCCCTCGCCCCCGGCGACCTGTTACTGGCCTTCACCGACGGCGTCACCGAGGCGCGCGACGCCGCGCGAGATTTCTTCACCGAGGAACGGCTGTTCGCCCTGCTGACCGCGCCGGCGCCCACCGCCGCCGCCCTGCTCGACCGCATCGAAAAGGCCGTCCACACCTACGCCGGCGACGCGCCCCCCTTCGACGACCTGACGCTCCTGGCCGTCCGCCGGGGCATAGCGTGAGCGGTCTGGTCCCTCGCTAGATAAAAATCAGCCCGAGCGTGCCGACGAGGAAACAGTAGTAGGCGAAGTACCGCAGGTCGCCGCGCTGGACGATGGTGAGGACCACTTTGATGGCCCAGATGCCCGAGATGTAGGCCACGAGCGTACCCAGCAGGATCGGCACCCAGTCCACCGTTGCGGCCACCTCGAACAGCTCCAGCGTCTTCAGGAGGGTCGCCCCCACAATGACAGGGAGGGACATCAAGAACGAAAAGTCTGCCGCCTCTTTGCGATCCACGTTCAGATAGATGGCCGTGCAGATGGTGGAGCCGGAACGCGAGATGCCAGGGATCATGGCAGCGCCCTGCGCCAGCCCGATGAGGAGCGTTTTGAGAGAGGAGAGGCGGCCCGTCGGATGCAAGCGTAGGCGCGCCAGCAGCAGCAGCAACCCCGTCACCAGCAGCATCGCACAGACGAACTTCGGGTACTCGAAGAGGGCTTCGAGGCGGTCCTTGAAGAGCACGTAAACCAGCCCTGTCGGCACCATCGAAAGGAGGATGAAGAACGCCAGCCGGAGCGAGCCTGGCTTCCCCGCCTCCTCCGGCTCGATGCTGCCTGCTTGCACCGCCTCGCTTACCGCGCCCTGCTGCCGTAGCGCCCCGAGCGCATCGCGGATCACCACATAGAGGCGGTGTCGGTACACGGTCACGATGGAGAGCACCGTGCCGAAATGCACGAAGACCTCGAATGTGATGTCGCCCGCCGAGGCGGTGTTGAGGCCGAGGAGGTACTGGCCCAGAACGAGGTGGCCGGAGGAGGAGATGGGCAGAAACTCCGCCACCCCCTGCAACAACCCTAACACGATAGCTTCCCACCAGAGCATTTAATTGCGGATTGCGGATTGATCTGGACAAGGAGAGCGAAAATACGGCGGGGGTGGGGAGCTTAGTGTGAAGGGCGTGTCAGCAAAAGGGGAAAATGTTGGTCGGTTGTCGGTTTCTTTAACTGGAAACCCGAAACCCTCAGCCAGGAAGACCTGGCTCCACCAGCAGCACCTCCTCGCGCTCGACGACGACGGCACCGGGGGGGGCGCCTTTGGGTTTGCGCACGTACTTGCGCTCGGCGACCATGACGGGAACGAGGCTGCTGCCCTGCGCCTTGCTGAAATGGGCGGCGACGGCGGCGGCGCGCTGCACGAGGGCGCGCGCCGGCTGGGCCTGGCGATGCGGCAGGCGAAGGACGGCGTGCGAGCCGGCCACGCCGCGCGCGTGCATCCATAGGTCGTACTTCTGCGCGTAGCGGAAGGTGAGTTGGTCGTTCTGTTTCGCGTTCTTGCCCACCCACACCTCGTAGCCGCCGCCAAGGTCGAAGCGGCGGAAGGGCAGGCGCTCGGCCTCCTCTGCTTCGTCGCCCACAAACGGCGCGAGGCGTTTGGCCTCCTCCTTGCGGAATCGCTCCAGGTCGCTCAGCCAGTCGAGGGCGCGTAACTCAGCCAGGAGGGCGGCGGCCTCCTCCGCGCGCGCCTCGGTCTCGATGAGGCGCCCCTCGGCGTGCTCGCGGGAGGCCCGCGTGCGCCGCGCCCGGTCGTAGTAGTGTTGCGCGTTCTCTACGGCACGCAGGCGCGGGTCGAGCGGGATGGTGGTCTCCGCGCCCTCCTCGAACAGGTCGGGCAAGGTCACCTCCTCGGCGCCGGGGCGCGCGGCGCCCGGCGTGGCCATCAGCAGGTGGCCCCAGCGCTCGTAGCGGTCCGCCCGGCTCTCGCGCGAAAGCTCCTCCAGCATCCGCTCGGCGCTCTGCCGGTAATGCTGCTCCGATTCCGCGAGGGCTTTCTCCAGCGGCTCGTACGACGCCCGGAACCGCCGCTGCGCCAGGGACCGCCGCACGAAGACCCGCACCGCCTCGTCCACCGTCTCGAATTTTTCCTCCCGCCCCTCCGCTTCCGCCCCCCAGTGCCGCAGTTCGATCAGCGAAAACGCGTCGGCGAACCGGCCCTGCCAGTAGATGCGCGGCGATGGGTTTTCCAACGCCTCTCGGATCGTGTGGGCCGCCTCAAATAAAGTCTGTTGCTCCGCCTCGGTGACCGCCGCTGGCTCCTTTTCTTCGACGCCCGCGCGGTGCATTACCTCGGCGGCGAGGGCCCGGTCGAACAACGGGAGGGCCGAGGCGAGGGCCTGCTCCGTCGTCTTCCGGTTCGTCCGCCAGCGCGTCGCGAAGTCTTCAAACACCTCAACGCGGGGTGCGGGGCGCGGGGCGGGCGCCGGCTGCCCGCTCCACTCGGCATCGCCCTGGAAAGCCGCGACGATGTGGGCTGTTTCGTCAATCAGAAAAACGTTGGCGCGGGGGCCAAAGAGGAGCAATTGAAACGCCCACCCGTCGTCCAGCTCAATGAAAAGCACGCGGTCGCGCTCGGCGAGGCGGACGGCGGTAACACGCCGGTCGAAGGCCTCCTCAAAGAGCGTGGCGACGTTCCGCCGGGCCTTGCTGTAGCCCTCGCTGCGAAAGAGGTAATGGAACGGCGCCCGCACCGAGAGCCGCAGCATCCACGCCTGCTCGGGCTTTGCAAAAGCGAGCGTCAACTCGTCCCGCACCTGCGAAAACGCATCGCCCACGGCGCCCCCGATGAGGTCCGCCGCCCACGCCGCTGCGAGCGCCTTGAACGTATAATAGTTGGTAATCATTTACGTTTGAACGTGTGGGAGTGTGGACGTATGGAAGAAGGCACAGGAATAAGAATCGTTCAAACGCTCATACGTTCATACGTCCACACGTAATCTGTTCAATCGCATTATTTTGGCCGGGGCGTGTAACCGTCGTTCCACTATATCGTAGCGCTATACACTTCTATATTGCCTCGCTATATAGCCACCGCTCATCCATCCCCCACCCGATGCTTTCCAAAGCCCTCACTGCCGCCGCCCTCCGCCCCATCATGCTCTCGATCCTGGACCGTGGCGAGGCGTATGGCTACGCGATAATCCGCCGCATCGAGGAACTGTCCGACGGCCGCATCCAGTGGACCGCCGGCACGCTCTATCCTCTGCTCCACCGCCTCGAAACGGAGAGCCTGGTGGCGAGCTACTGGCAGCCGTCGGAGAGCGGGCCGCGCCGCAAATATTACCGCCTTACCCCGAAAGGCGCCAAGGCCCTCGAAGCCGAGAAGCGCCAGTGGCTCGATGTCCACGCCCTGCTGCTCAAGCTCTGGGGGCCGGAGCCTGCCTTTGGATAAGTTTGGATCGCGGATTGGTCGCCTCGGGCAAAGTTGCTGCTGCCAGCACCCAATCCGTAATCCGACACGAGCGGGAAGCGCGACTGACGCCAGTAAATCCGCATTCCGAAAGTGAAGATGTTCGACCTGGAAAAAGCCATTGCGGCGTGGCGGCGCAGCTTCGAGCACCGCCGCGTGTTCTCCCCAGACGATCTGGAGGAGTTGGAGCGGCACCTGCGCGATACGGTCGCCTGGAGGACGGCGCGGGGGATGGCGCCGCGCGAAGCGTTCGAGGCGGCGCTGCAGGAGGTTGGGGATTATGGGACCACGGAGACGGAATACCGGAAGGTGTACTGGCGGAAGGTCCGGCACCGCCACACCCTCTTTAGCACGCTCGCATCGGAGATCGCCATGCTCAGAAACTACGTCAAGATCGCCCTCCGCAACCTGCGCAAGCAGAAAGGCTTCGCTTTTATCAACGTGCTCGGCCTGGCGGTGGGGCTGGCGGCCAGCCTGCTCATCCTCCAGTACGTCGTCCACGAACTCAGCTACGACGATTTCCACGCCGACGCCGACCGCATCTACCGCGTCCGCTACGACTTTTTCCGCGACGGTGAGCAGGTCTTCAAGTGTGCCACGGCCTTCCCGCGCGTGGGGCCGACGATGAAGGAGCAGTTCCCTGAGGTAGAGGACTACGCCCGCCTCTACCTCCGCTACGGCGGCGGCGTGGTTCGCATCGGCGACCGCAGCTTCGACGAAGAGAACCTGTTCCAGGCCGATCCGTCGTTCCTCACGATGTTCGAATACCCGATGCTGGCGGGCGACCGCGAGACGGCCCTGAGCGAGCCTAACACCGCCGTCATCTCCGCCGAGGCAGCCGCGAAATACTTCGGCGATGCGGACCCGCTCGGGCAGCGCATCCGGTTTGGCTCGGATGAGGAGTACACGATCACCGGGGTGGCGGTCTCGCCCGAAAACTCGCACCTCAAGTTCCATTTCCTCTTCTCCTACGCGACGCTCATACAGAAATGGGGAGAATACTTCGACAACGCCTGGGGCTGGTACGATTTCTACACCTATTTGAAGTTGCGGCCCGGCGCCGACCCCGCCGCCCTCGCCGCCAAATTACCCGCCTACATCGACGAGCAGAGTGAGGAGGAAGACGCGCACGAGCGCGTCCGGTTCGTCTTGCAGCCGCTCCCCGCCATCCACCTCCACTCCGACCTGATCCAGGAAGCGCGCGTCAACGGCAACGCCACGTCGGTCTATTTCCTAGGCCTCATCGCCTTCATGATCCTCGTCATTGCGTGGTTCAACTACGTCAACCTGGCGACGGCGCGGGCAGTGGCGCGCGCCAAAGAGATCGGCGTGCGGAAGGTGGTGGGGGCGCACCGGGGGCAACTCATCGGCCAGTTCATCTTCGAGTCGCTCCTGCTAAATGTGCTCGCGGCAGGGCTGGCCCTGTTGCTGGCGTGGGCGGCCCTCCCGCTTTTCAACACGCTCGTGGGCAAGGACCTGGCCCTTGGGCTGGCGGTGGATGCGCGGTTCTGGCTGGCCCTGGCGGGGCTGTTCGGCGTGGGGGCCCTCGCGGCGGGGCTGTACCCGGCCTTCATCCTATCGTCCTACAAGCCGGTCCTCGTGCTCAAAGGGCAGTTCGCGAATGCGCGGCAGGGACTACGCTTGAGGAAGGTGCTCGTCGTCGGGCAGTTCGCCGCGTCGGTGGCGCTCATGGCGGGCACGCTCATCGTCTACCAGCAACTCGCCTTCATGCGGAGCCAGGACCTGGGCATCGACATCGATCAGGTGCTCGTGATCGAGGCGCCGGGCGTGGTGGCCAGTGACAGTGTCTACGCCGAGACGCTCCCGAGCTTCAAGCAGGAGTTGTTGAAGCACACCGGGGTGAAAAATGTGGCGGCCTCGAACGAGATCCCCGGCAACCTCATCTACTCGACGCGCGGCGCGCGGAAGGTGGGCGACGACCCCGAGAACAACACGATCATGTACATCCTCCGGGTCGATCACGACTTCTTCGACACCTACGGGCACACCCTCCTCGCCGGGCGCGGCTACAGCCCCGAATTCACCGCCGACAGCGCGAGCGTCCTCCTCAACGAGCGGGCCGTAGCGGTGCTGGGATTGGACACGCCCGAAACGGCCCTCGGCGAGCGTGTACGCATCGGCGAGGACACGCTCAGCGTGGTCGGCGTGGTGGCGAACCACCATCAGGAGGGGCTACAAAAGGCGCACAATCAGATCGCCTTCCAACTGAACGAAACGCCCCGCAACTATTTCTCGGTGAAGGTGAGTCCGGCGGACCTGCCCGCTACGCTCGCCTACATCGAGCAGCAATACGCCGCCTTCTTCCCCGAGAATCCCTTCACCCACTTTTTCCTCGACGGCTTCTTCGACCGGCAGTACCGCGCCGACCGGCAGTTCGGGCAGGCCTTTGGTTTCTTCGCGATCCTGGCGATTCTGGTGGCGTGCCTGGGGCTGTTTGGCCTCTCGTCATTCACAGCCACGCAGCGGACCAAAGAGATCGGCATCCGCAAGGCCCTTGGCGGCACCGTGACGAACATCGCCCTGTTGCTGTCGAAGGATTTCCTGCGGCTGGTTCTGGTGGCGAGCGTGCTGGCGGTGCCCCTCGTGTGGATCGGGATGGACCGCTGGCTCGACACGTTCGCCTTCCGCATCGGCGTGAGCGCGTGGATCTTCGTCGCCGCTACCGCCCTGACGCTCCTGATTGCCCTCGCCACGGTCAGCTACCAGGCTATCCGCGCCGCCCTCGCCGACCCGGTGGAGGCGTTACGGTATGAGTAATGGACAATGAGCAGTTAACAATGATCAATTCAGAATCATTGTTCATTCCTCATTGCTAATCGCTAATTGACAAACAATGTCCACCTTCGATCTGGAAAAAGCCATCAGCGTGTGGCGGCGGAGCTTCGAGCACCGTCGGGCGCTGTCGTCGGATGATTTGGAGGAGTTGGAGCGGCACCTGCGCGACCACGTCGCCTGGCTGGAAGCGCGAGGGACACCGTTGCGCGAGGCGTTCGAGCAGGCCGCGCGGCAAGTGGGCGAGCAGGGCGCGACGGAGGCGGAGTACCGCAAGGTTTACTGGGAAAAAGCCCGCCGCCAGGGCACGTTAACGAGCACTTTCACGAGAGAACTGGCCATGCTGAAAAACTACGTCAAGATCGCCCTGCGCAACGTAGCGCGGCATCCCGGGTACTCATTCATTAACGTATTCGGCCTCGCCCTCGGCATGGCGGCCTGCCTGCTGATATTGCTCTTCGTGCAGGACGAACTGAGCTACGACCGCTTCCACGCCAACGCCGAGCGCATCCACCGCGTGGTGCCTGGGCCGAAGGCAGACGGCCAGCCGAGCAACGCCAACGGCGCCTTCTCCTGGGCGCCCACGCTGAAGGAGGACTTTTCCGAGATCGAGCACGCCGTGCGCTTCCGCAAGATGGGCTGGGGAGAGAAGCGCGTGGTGGCGCGCGGCGACCAGCGTTTTGCCGAGGAGCATTTCTTTTTCGCCGACTCGACCGTCTTCGACGTCTTCACCTTCCCCTTCGTCGCGGGCGACCCGGCAGGGGCGCTCGATGAGCCGAACACGCTCGTCCTTACCGAGACGATGGCCGCGAAGTATTTCGGCAAGGAGGCCCCGCTCGGGCAGGTGCTTCAGATCGATGCCTACAATGACGGTCAGTTCAACGATTACAGGGTGACGGGCGTGCTGGCGGACGTGCCGGCGAACTCGCACCTTCAGTTCGACCTGTTGGCGTCGTTCTCCAGCCAGACGGGCCAGACGGAGGGCTGGGGCTTCGACCCCGTCTTCACCTACATCCTCCTCCACAAGGGCGCCGACGCGGCGGCCGTCGATGCGCGCCTGCCGGCTTTCATGGAGCGACACGCGCCCGACCGCTGGTACGGCCTCCACCTCCAACCCCTCACCGACGTCCGCCTCCGCTCGGATGTGAGGGCCGAGTTGCAGCCCGGCGGGGACATCGCCTACGTCTATCTTTTCTCGGCCATCGCCGTTTTCGTTCTGCTCCTGGCTTGCATCAACTTCATGAACCTGGCGACGGCGCGCTCGGCGGGGCGGGCCAAAGAGGTGGGGGTGCGCAAGGTGCTGGGAGCCGCGCGTGGCCAGCTCCTCCGGCAGTTTCTCGGCGAGGCCGTGTTGCTGAGCCTGGGCGCCGCTGCGCTTGCCCTCGCCCTGGCGGCGCTGCTGCTGCCCCTCCTCAACGCCGTGGCCGACAAGTCGATGGGCCTGGGCGACCTCGGGGTGCTGCCGCTCCTTAGTGGGGTGCTCGGGCTGGCTCTCCTCGTGGGCCTTCTGTCGGGCAGCTACCCGGCGTTCTTCCTCTCGGCGTTTCGACCGGCCGGCGTGCTGAAGGGCACTGGGGGCGAAGCCGGCAGCGGGGCGGCGCGTCTGCGGCGGGGGCTCGTCGTCTTCCAGTTCGCCGTGACCATCGTGCTGCTGGCCTGCACGGCTGTCGTCTACCAGCAGATGGACTTCGTGCGCAGCAAGAACCTCGGCTTCAGCCGGGACCAGGTGGTGGTGCTACCGCTCAACGACGAGATCCGCCAGCGCTACGACGCCTTCCGCAGCGCCCTCCGCGAAGGCCCCGGCGTTTTCGAAGCGACGGCGACCGAGCAGGTGCCGGGTCGCGCGGGCAACGGCGGCGGTTATCTTATCGAGGGACTGGACGAAGAGGACGGCTTCACCCGGCTGTTTGTGAATGAGACGTTCGCCGAGACGTACGGGATAGAGATGGCGGCGGGCCGCAGCTTCTCCACCACGCGCCCAACCGATGCGCAGCAGGCCTACGTCGTCAATGAGGCGTTCGTGCGGGAGATGGGGTGGGCCTCACCCGAGGAGGCAATCGGTAAGCAGATGCAACTCTTGGGCTGGGACGAGCGCGCCGCGGGCCATATCATCGGTGTGGCGAAGGACTTCCACCTTTTCTCGTTCCGCAACGGTGTGCCCTCGACCGTGCTCAACGTGATGCCGCTGCCGTATCTGAACTTCTTCTCCGTCCGCTTGAACCCGGCCGAGGCCCGCGCCGCCCTCACTCATCTCGAACAAACCTGGGCCGCCTTCGCCCCCTCCTACCCCTTCGATTTCTACTTCATCGACGACGACTTCGCGAAGCTACACGAAGCCGACGCGCGGCTGGGGCAGGTCTTCCAGTCCTTCGCGTTCCTCGCCCTTCTCGTAGCGTGCCTCGGCCTCTTCGGGCTGGCGGCGTTCACGGCGGAGCGGCGCACCAAAGAGATCGGCATCCGCAAGGTGCTCGGCGCGAGCGTGCCGGGCGTAGTGGCGCTCCTCTCGAAGGAGTTCGCAAACCTCGTCATCGTCGCCTTCGTCGTGGCCGTGCCGGTGGCCTATTACGCGATGAGTCGCTGGCTGGAGAACTTCGCCTTCCGCGTCGAGCTGTCGTGGTCCCTGTTTCTCCTCGCCGGGCTGGCCGCGCTTCTTATCGCCCTCCTCACCGTCAGCTACCAGGCCATCCGCGCCGCTCTCGCCGACCCGGTGGACGCGCTACGGTACGAATAGGAATGGATAGAAGGGACGAGTGGACGAGTGGAAGAAAAGAATGCGTTCTGGGCTCCCCTCTCGTTTAGGCCACCATCGGCTTCTGGGCCTCGGCGACCATGGAGAGGACCCAGATGAGTGCCCAGAGGCCGGCCCACAGCCAGGCGCCGCCGACGAGCAGGGCCGTCACGTTGAGGCCGTACAGGAGGTGGTAGAACCAGGGCGGCGCTTCTGCCATCGTTTTGGTGCGGACGAGGGGACGCCGCACCGTGAGGGCGCCGAGCTTGAGCAGCAGCATGCACGGCGTGTAGATCCAGACGACCCACATCGCCCATTCCTGCCCCGCCGCCGCCAGAACGATGACGACGGTCACGGCTACGTCGAGGAGCACGTTCTTCAACCACTTCATCGCTGATGCCTGCTGATTAGAGCGTGATGCTTTAGTACTGAATATCGGCAGGGGCGGAACGGGCTAAAGGCGTTCGCAGAAGCTCCAAATCCCAAACTTCAAAGGGTGCTTCGAGAGCCTTTCGGATTTACCTCGTCAGTCGGGCTGCGCCCTCGTGTCGGATTTCGGATTTGGAGCTTGTACTCATCAGGGTATGAGGTTCAGCAGGTCGCGGTAGAGGGCCTCAGCGAGGCGTTCAGCGAGGCGATCGGCGAGATCGTCCTCGATCTCCCGCTCGGCCTCAGCCAACTCCTCTTCGTCGAAGAGGGCGAGGTCCTGGCGGCGCAGGTCGAGCG
>JAHEMB010000703.1 GCA_024643915.1 Rhodothermaceae bacterium
CCGCCTTCCACGGCAAGGCTCAGCAATAGATCGTTCGAGAGGCGATCCCGGTAGGCTTCGAGGGCCACTTTTGCCCCCTCCTGCAGTTGAAATCGCAAGACGAGGTGCCCCCGGCCCGGCACGGCGCTGAAAGCCCGCACGGGGCCCACCGGCATCACCTGCCGGTAACCAGGCGCCAGCCCGGCGTTGATCAGCACCCATTCTACCCGCCCCGGCTCTGTCTCGCGCGGCGCCCAGTAGGCTCCCACCCGCTCGCTTGCCACCACACGGATCACATAGCCGCTCCCATCGCTCCGAGGCGTAAAGGTGACCTGCTCCACAAGGGCCTCGGCGCGCACCTCGGCGGCGTGGAAAAACGCGTAGCCTGCCATGAGCAGACTGAAAAACAGCAGCACGGGACGAAAAGAGAGGAGCGCAGCGGGCATCATCGTAAGAACTACTGGGGGATCTTTCTCAGTATCGACGCCCGTCCCCGCTTTTTAAGAAGCGCCCCGTGCTTTCAATAGCGGCAAAAGTTTCTTCCAGATCTCTTCGTGAATGTCCTCCGGCGGCCGAATCGCACCCTCCGCCACGCAATCGACGAGGAGCCACGGGCCGCCCTCCTGCGCCTCGGCAAGGCGGTGGTAAACAGCGCGGCAGGCGGCGAGGTAGCCCAGGTCGCGCTCGTGCAGGTCGGCGACGTCGTCGGTGTAGCTGCGGGGCTTCTTGCGCGCCACCAGCCGGGCGGAGACCTCCGCCGTCACGTCCAGATAGAGCGTCGCGGCGGGGCGCGGCAGCGCGTAGAGCTCGTATTCGAGGTGGGCGATCCAGTCGATGAGCGCGGCGCGCTCGGCCTCGGGCGCCTTGGCTGCCTGATGCGCCATGTTCGAGGCCACGTACCGATCCACGAGGAGCACGTCGTGACGGGCCAAAAGATCGAGCAGCAGACCCCGGCTCTCCAGGCGATCCCCCGCGAAAAGCAGCGCAGGGAAGTGGGGCGGCGACGCATCCATGTCGCCGAAGCGGCCATTGAGGTAATCGGCCACGGCGCGGGCCATGAATGTCTCGCCATAGCGCGGAAAAGCGAGCGTGGCGACGTTTCGCCCCTCCGCCTCAAGGCGGGACTTCAGTTGCTGCGTCTGGGTGTTCTTCCCCGCCCCGTCGATCCCTTCTATCGTGATGAGCATGAATCGTCCTTAAACCGGCTGTCGATGATCGGCAACAGTTTAAGGAATGCCGGGGACTTGCGGAAGCAATGCACGCCCTTACATTTCAACGACGATGGAATCGATCTCTTTTCCGCATTCACCCGATTTGGGGCGATACCACCAATACACTACCAGATCGTGGCCGGGCTCGTACATCCAAACGTCGCTGAACCGAATCTGAGCCACACGTCCGTCGGGGATGTTCACGCCGGTGCACGGCGCCCAGTTGATGAGGGCCAGGATTTCGCGGTCGAAGATTTCGTAGTGAATCGTCTTCCCGGTTTCGTTCGAGATAATCAGTGCATTCGGTTGCGGCCTCACTTCCACTCTGCCCTCCTCTGCTTCGAAAAGACTACATCCCCCGAGAATGAGAGAGAGGAGCAAAAGAATAGCAACACGCATGACATTCGACCTTAAGACCAGGTCAGTTCTTCTCTCGTTTGCCGAGATACGTGACGTTGCCGGCGCCATCGACCCAGAAGGTCCAATAAGTGCGGTTGATGCAGCCGGCAGGACAATCGCCCGAACCGACGCTGTAGGTCAACTCCCAGGCGTTGGGACGCGGCGTTATCTCAATGTCGTCGCCATCGCCCGCGAAACCGTTTGGCTCGGCGAAACGGACGCCGGGAATGCCGGCGAATCGGCGACTGAGGGCAAGCGTGTTGAGCGGCTTCTCGCTCCGCAAAAAGGCAAACTCGAAGTTGTTGGAGTAGCGATACGCAACATCCAGCTTGAATTGCTCCAGGAGATTGTCCACGGTTGGGTTCCCGGTGAGGCGCTGCCCCTGCTGCCACGGTCTTATCCACGCCGCCGTACCTTCAACCGCTACGAGGATTTCGTGCGTGGAACGACGCGGGAAAGTATGAATACCGACGATTTGGTCTCGTGCGGAGAGATGCCGGGCGAGGTATACGCGGAGGAGCGCGTTATAGATGGACGTGACGGTGGCCTCCGGTAGGAGGATCGCATCGCTCCCGTCTGCCTCCTCCAGCCGCAGGGTAAGTTGAGCGGCATCCTCACGGTAGCGCGCCTTTACGCTGTCCGGCACCTCTCCAACGTCGCCCGGCGGCACATGGACGAACTCGATGACGGCCGGGCTGTTTGCCGAAAAAAGCTCGCAGCCGCCCAACACAAATACGGCCACCAGGCCGACGATCCAAAGTGAGCTACGCATTTTTCTTCCCTTCGTCTCAGAGGTGGTTACTTCCTTTGCTGCTAATACTCCCGAGACGCCCGGAATAAGCAAGCCGCAACGCGAAGGAATCTCACATATTCCGCCGGTACTGCCCGCCCACGTCAAAGAGAGCGTGGGTGATCTGGCCGAGCGAGCACACCTGCACCGTCTCCATCAACTCCTCGAAGACGTTGCCACCTTGCCGGGCCGTTGCCTGAAGCCGCTTGAGCGCTTCGTCCGCTCGGCCGGCGTGGCAGGCATGGAAGGCGCGGAGGTTGGCCAACTGGTGCTGCTTTTCGACTTCCGACGAACGCATCAACTCGACCGTCTCATCCTCCTCTACCGTCCTGTCCTTCCCCTCGAACGTGTTGACACCGATGAGGGGCAGTTCGCCGGTGTGCTTCTTGTG
>JAHEMB010000057.1 GCA_024643915.1 Rhodothermaceae bacterium
TTGGGCTGGCCACCTTCTGGGGTGGCCTGCGGTACCGCCCCGCCCTCTTCGCTAGCACCGAGCCGTTCCTGATCCTGTTCTTCCTCCAGTACCTCGGCATCTCGATCCTCCAGGGACGGCAGCGCGGCGGCACGCCCGCCCGGGTGGTCGATAGCGTACTCGTTTTCGGCCTCCCGCTCGTTGCCTTTTCGCTACAAGCCATTCTTGTCGAGCCGTTCGCCTACGGGCTAGCGTGGAGCGCGATTGGACTGGCGTTGCTTTATGCCGTCGTGGCCGCCCTCCTCTTCCGCACCGAGACGGTGCGGTGGCTGCCTGAGTCGTTCGCCGGGCTGGCCCTGGCTTTCTTCACGATGGCACTGCCCTTCGCGTTTGATGGGACATGGACGAGCGTGGGCTGGGCGCTCGAAGGGGTGGTGCTGATCTGGGTGGGCTGGCGCCAGCAGCGGCTGCTGTTGCGCGTGAGTGGCCTGCTCTTGCAAGTGGCCGCGTACGTCTCGTTCGTCGAGGTGGTGGAGCAGGTGCCGCGGACGCTCCCCTACCTCAACCGCTTCTTCCTTGGAGCACTGGCCCTGAGCCTCGCCGCGCTCGCCACGGCGTACTTGACGGCGCGGCAGGAAGAGGTGGTGCAGAAAGCGGAGCGGCGGGCCGGCGTATTCTTCCTCACGGCGGGCCTTTTCTGGTGGCTCTTCGGCGGTCTCGGCGAGGTGAGCCGCCTCACGTACTATCTGTATGATGCCGGATTATCATTGACTTTCACGGCGCTGACGGCCCTGGGGTGCGTCCTCGCGGGAACGGTGTTGGGCTGGGCGGGGCTGCGGAAAGCGGCGCTGTGGCTGCTGCCGGGCGTTTTCATTTTCCTCGTCGGCTGGTTCGATGCGGGCCATCCTTTTGCCGATGGCGGCTGGGCCGCGTGGGGCCTGGCCCTCGCCGTCATTTATTACGCCCTGTGGCGCAACGAAGGAGCGGCGTCGCCCAGGTGGCTGCGCGGCTTGCACGCCGCCGGACTCTGGCTACTGGCCATCCTTTCCTCGTGGGAACTCGCCTGGATCCTCGATCGGCTTTCCCCCGACGGATCGGTGTGGCCGGCGCTGGCCGCCGGATTGGCCCCGTTGCTGCTGATTTTCGCCACGGCACGTCTTTCTACGACGGAGCGATGGCCGATGGGAACGCATCGTACGGCGTACCTGATACGTGGCCTGCTGTCCCTTCTCGCCTGGGTGTGGGGCTGGTCTGTTTACATGAGTCTGGAAAGCGTCGCGGACCCGTCTCCCCTACCCTACGCACCGCTACTAAATCCACTCGACCTCGTGCTCGGCTTCAGCCTCGTCGTCGGCGTTTTCTGGCAGCGCATAGCCTGGCGCGCAGAAAGCGACGGACGGGACGTCGTCGGCCAGGCTCTTCGGTGGCTGCTCGTGGCGACGATCTTCTTGTGGCTCAACGCTTCGCTGGCCCGCACCTGCCACTTCTGGGCCGGCGTGCCCTACGACCTCGACGACCTGCTCGCCTCAACGGTCTTTCAGGCCTCCCTCTCCATCTTCTGGACGGTGCTGGCGGTGACGACGATGGTGATTGCAGCCCGGCGCGGCCACCGCACGGCGTGGATCGTCGCAGCGGTGCTGGTAGGGGTGGTTGTCGTCAAGCTTTTCTTAATCGATCTCTCCAGCCTCAGCACGGGGTCGCGGATCATCTCCTTCATCGGCGTGGGCCTGTTGCTGCTCCTGGTCGGCTACATCGCCCCCGCTCCCCCCGCCCGCGCCGAGGCGGAGCCAGTTGAGGAACCTGCCGTCCCGCTCTAGGCCGTGAGCGAGAGCCGGGGAGTCGACGATAGGCTGTTTTGAAGGCAGGGCAAAGAGGGCTGAGATTCGTCCTCTCGTCCTCTCCCCTATATTTGCGTTGATTTGCGGAACAGGTGGGCGGCAGCGGTAAACTGCTCGGTCGAGCCGCCGAGGACGAGGCGGTCGCCGGGCTGAAGGCGGAGGTCTGCTGGGGGCGGATCAAGGGCCTTTCCGTTGCGATGGACGCAGAGGAGCACGAGGCCACTCGTGGTGGTCAGGTCGAGGTCTTCGAGCGAAGCGCTGGCGGCCAGGGCGCCCTGCCGGACGGTCACGGCGCGGAGGTGGACGCCGTCTTTTTCGAGCACCTCGGGGCGGCGATGCTGGACCAGGCGGAGGTTTGTTTCGATCACAGCATCGCCGCCGTGGGCCGCCTCCACCCAGGCAAGTGCCTTCTCCGGGGGCACCAGGTAGGCGTCGAGGGCGTGTCCGCTGATGCGAAGGGACGCTCCCAACTCCTCGGGCACTACCACGTCGGCCCCGGCCTCCTCCATCCCTTTCACCTGCGAAAGAAAACGCGCCCGCGCGACGATGTGGAGCGTCGGGTTCAGAAAGTGCGCCACCTCAACGATCTGCTTCACCGCAGACACCTCGTTGATCACCACTACGAGGAGCCGCGCGCGCTCCACGCCCGCCTGTTCGAGAATATGCACCTGGGCGGCATCGCCGTAAAGCACCGGGACGTTCGCCGCCTCGGCCTCCTCCACCGAGTGCGCGTTGAGTTCCACCAGTAGCAACGGGATCTCGGCCTTTTGAAGTACCTGGATGAGCCGCCGTCCTGCGGGGCCGTATCCTACCACGATGACGTGATCTTCCAGGCCGTCGTCGTTTGCGTGCAGCGACTCATCCCCGAACGTGCCCTTGCCCAGCGCCGAAGCCTCCAGCACACGGCCCACGCGCGGTCCGGCCTTCACCATGAAAGGCGTCGCCATCATCAGCAGCACCACCACCGCGATAAACGTCTGCTCGCCCGCCACGCCCAGCCCGGCGGGCGTCAGGCCTACCTCTCGCCCCGCCCGCTCCACCACGAACGATGTCTCGCAGATCTGCGCGAGCGCCTAGCCGGCCACGGCACCGTAACGCACCGGATGGCCCAGCACCCGCACTGTGCCCGCCGTGATCGTTGCCTTCAGGAGGAGGACGCCGCCCGCCACCATCAGCACCGGCAGCAGATTGCGCGCCAAGAACCCTACGTCGAGCAGCATCCCGATGGAGACAAAGAAGATGGCGTTGAAGACGATACGAAAGGGCAGAATCTCGCTCAGGGCCAGTTCGCTATAGCGGCTCTCGCTCACCACCAGGCCGGCCAGGAAAGCGCCAAGGGCGAGGCTTACCCCGGCAAGGTTTGTGAGCCACGCCGTGCCAAAGCACAGCGCCACCACCGTGAGGAGGAACAGCTCCTGGCTCCGTGTCTGCACCACGCGACCCATGAGGGCCGGCACCGCCTTGCGCGCCAGCAGCAGCACCCCCCCAATAACGAGGAGCGCCTTCGCCATGACCCACGTGATGCTCAGAAACGAGCCGCCCCCGGCGCTGAGGTACGGGACGAACAGCACCATCACCACCATCGCCAGATCCTGAAAAATGAGCAGGGCGAGCGTCACCTGGCCTGCCGGCGTATCCAATTCGGCGCGGTCGGCGAAGAGCTTCATCACGATGGCCGTGCTGCTGAGGACGACGAGGAAGCTTGTGAACACGCCCACGCGCCATTCCACCCCGAAGAGGAGCAGCACAAGCGTCACCACGGCTATCGTCAGCGCAGCCTGGAGGCTGCCGCCGAGGACGATGAAACGCCGGATGCGCGCCAGCCGCGCCAGCTTGAACTCGACCCCAATCGTGAAGAGCAGCAGGATCACACCAATCTCGGCCATCGTGTTGACGAGGCTCTGGTCCTGCACGATGGCTAGCCCACCCGGCCCGATCAGCACCCCCGCCAGCAGGAAGCCAACGATGGGCACCAGTCTGAGCCGGTAGGACACGTACGCGATGAGGACACAGACTGCAAAAAGCGCAACAAACTCGCCGAGAAAAGGCAGGGTCATAGGCGGAAGCCAGGAAGGAGAAGGAAGAATTGTAGTCAAGTTATTGCTGGCTCCTCATTATATCCGAATTCCGTCCCGGCGCGGGCGCGGCAGGGGAAACATTCTCGCAACAAAATCTTTCGCTCAAAGCCCCTCTCGCTTTCACTGCTTTTCCTAATGAAACACGTCCTATTGCGCCGTCTCTCAGCCACCCTAGGGCTCGTTCTCACCTTGCTTTGCGCTGGGAGCGCCTGGGCGCAAGAGACCCCTTCCCTGGTGGTGATGAACCTAGCGGCCCACCCGGACGACGAGGACGGCAGCACCCTCGCCTATTACCGCAAGGCGAAGGACGCCGTCGCATACAGCGTCATCTTTACGCGGGGCGAGGGAGGGCAGAACGAGATCGGGCCGGAGCTTTACGAAGCCCTCGGTGCCATCCGCACGGACGAGACCGAGCGCGCCGCCCGCCACCTCGGCACGCAGGTTCAATTCCTCAACTACTACGACTTCGGCTATTCGAAAGAGGCGGCAGAGGCGTTCGAGATGTGGGGCGGGCGCGAGGCCGTCACGGCCCGCCTCGTCTACCTCATCCGCAAACTCAAGCCCGACGTCCTCTTCACCAACCACGACACCGTCACCGTGGGCGAGCGGCGGCAACACGGGCAGCATCAGGCGGTCGGCATCTCCGCTTACGACGCCTTCGCCCTCGCCGCCGACCCGGCCTTTCACCCCGAGCAGCTTGCCGAGCCGGGGGTGGACCTGTGGCAGCCGAGGCGGCTTTTCTTGCGGCTCTGGTTCTGGAACGAAGATGTGCCGCACGACGTGGCCGTGCCCGTCGGTGCCCTCAACCCGGCCACTGGCGAACCCTATACCGCCGCCGCCGCCGACGCCTTGATTGAGCACGCCTCGCAAGGCATGGGACAATGGGCCGAGCGTATCCGCGCCATCGAAGAGAACCGCTTTAAGCTCCTCCGCACCGCCACCGACGCCCCCCTCGATCCCTCCGACCTGGCCGGCAACCTGGCGACTAACGATGCCGCTACGCCCGACCTCTCGTACCTTATCGACGCGGGCCGCGTGCCGGCCCTGCCCGAAGGCACCTATGCACTGGATGCCGACGCGGCTGTACCCGGGCAATCGGTGCGCCTGACCTGGGAGGCCCCCAAACTGCCGGCCCGTCGCCTCCGCTGGCGCTTCACCGGCGCGGTTGATACCACGCTCCACCTCTCGGATACGACGCCGGGCAGGGCCACCCTGCTGGTTGCAGCGGGGGCCAAGCCGAGCGAACCCAAAGCAGTGTACCAGTATGAGCGGTTTACCAACCATCCGCCTGTCACTTATGCCCTCTACGACGCCGCGACCGACGATCTACTGGCGGCGGGCTACTTGCCTCTCGAAGTTGCGCCCCCCCTTTTCGTCGAGGCCAACGCTGGCGACGTGATGCGGCTGCGGCCCGGTAAAAATGCGCTGCCCGTACGCGTGCAGGTTTTCGATCCGGCGGCTAAGCGGATCACGCTCAATGCCGCCGTCTCGCGCGACGCCGACCGCACGGTCATCGTCAGCACGCAGGCGGACGTGGAAGTGAATGGTGAGGGCGAAATTGACAGAACACTCGATCTCGATCTACCCGCCGGGCTTGCGCCGGGGACTTATACGGTCAGTGTCACGGCCCTGGGAGCTCCCGCCACCCGCACCCCGCAGCCCGCCGTAGACCACTTGCCCGCCCGCGTGTTTTCGGTGAAGGTGCCCGAGGGCCTGCGCGTGGGCGTGGTGGAGAGCTACGACAACACGCTCTCCCAAGCACTCGGCGAACTCGGCATCAAGGCCGTCCTGCTGGATTCTCTCGCGCTCGCCGAAGGCAGCTTCAACGACCTCCAGACCATCGTCATCGACATCCGCGCGTATCTCGTCCGCCCCGGCCTGCGTGCACATAACGATCGGCTCCTCGACTGGGTGCAGGGCGGCGGTCACCTCGTCGTCAATTACCAGAAAACGTTCGAGTGGAACCCGCAGTACGACGACCCTTTCGTGGCCGGGCAGAAGAATCCTGAGGGCTTCGCGCCCTATCCTCTCACTCTGGGCCGTGACCGCGTGACGCGCGAGGACGCTCCCGTGAAGGTGCTCCTTCCACCCGATCATCCCCTCCTGACCTGGCCCAATAATCTCGACGCCACGGTGTGGGATGGCTGGGTGCAGGAGCGCGGCCTCTATTTCCCCGAATCCTACGATGAGCAATACCAGGAACTCTTCTGCATGAGCGATCCCGCTGAGGCGCCCCTGTGCAGTTCCACTCTCCTGGCCGAAGTTGGCGCGGGCACCTACCTCTACACGGCCCTCGTCTGGTACCGGCAGCTCAAGGCTTTCAGCCCCGGCGCGTACGCCTTCTTCGCCAACCTGATGAGCCTGCCTCTAGCCGACGCATCGGCCTCGGGACGGACGAACTGACGCGGAAGAAATGCAGAAGTTTACTTTGTTACGCAAGGGGCGCTGTATTCCTGCTTGCATTTATCACAGGATTGCGTAGTTTTAATCGTAACGGCGGCGCGCGCTAAAGAGCCGCGCCATGCCTGCCGTTCACTCCCAGCCTAATTGCCTCAATATTATGCCCAGCCAGGACACTTCCTACCGCATGTTGATCGTCGAGGACGACCCGGATGTGGGGCAGGCGGTCAAAGACTTTTTCGAGTTCAGCGGATACGACGTCACGCTCGCCACCGATGGTGAGTCGGCCCTCGAACGGATGAGGAAGAACGAAGACTTCGACATCGTGCTACTCGATGTGATGCTGCCCAACAAGAACGGCTTCGACGTCCTGAAAGAGTCGCAGGAGATGGGCTTCGACGCCCCCGTGCTGATGCTGACGGGGAAGGGCGAACAGGAGGATATCCTGCGCGGCTTCGGCCTCGGCGCTGACGATTACGTCGTCAAGCCGTTCAACGCCGAAGAGCTTTCGATGCGCGTGAAGGCCATCCTCCACCGCACGCAGCCGCCGGATAAAACGCCGATGGACATCTACTACGTCGGCGACGTGGAGATCAACTTCAGCACCCACGAGGCCCGCCGCAACGGCGACGACCTCTCGTTTACCGCCCTCGAATATGACATCATGCGCTACCTGATCCAGAACCGGGGGCGCACCGTGACGCGAAAGCAATTGCTGCGCGACGTGTGGGGCATCGAGCAGGAGATCATCACGCGCACCATCGACCGGCACATCGCCTCTATCCGCAAGAAGATCGAGCCCGATCCCGCCTCGCCCACCTACATCGAAACCGTCTATGGGCTCGGCTATCGCTACACGGGAGACTGAACAGGAATAGACGAATCGAAGACACGAGCGCATAGCGCGACTCACGCAAGTAAACGAGGAATCGACGAGGAGCTGCAACCAGGGTCCTCGTCGATTCCTCGTTTCTTCGATTCCTAAACTTATGACTGATCAACGCGCTCGGCGCCGACGAGCTTGTAGCCGATGCCATAAACGCTCTGGATGGGCCACGACTCCTCGTCCTCGCCGTCCATCACCTTACGCAGGGCATTCACGTGGCGGTCGATGGTGCGTGTCTCGACGTCGCCGGGGAGTTCCCACACGTCGCGGAGGATCTGCTCCCGGGTGGCCGTCCGCCCCCGGTGCAGGATCAGGTACCGGAGCAGGCGAAATTCGAGGTCAGTCAGATCTACCTGCTTGCCCTCACGGGTGACGTGATTATTGCGCAGATCCACCCGCAAACCGCCCACGTTGTAGGTGCCGATGGCTTCTTCATGCGGATCGCCTGTGCGGCGGAGGATGGCCTGCACGCGCGCCTTTAGCTCTTCGGTCGAGAAGGGCTTCGTCAGGTAATCGTCGGCGCCCAGTTCGAAGCCGCGCATCCGGTCCTCGTGGGCACCCAGCCCGGTCAGCATCAACACAGGGGTGGCGACGCCCTGAGAGCGCAGCTCGCGCAGCACGTCGAAGCCGCTGCGGCCCGGCATTTTGGCATCCAGCACAATCAGATCATAGCCCGGCAGTAACAGCGCCTCCTCAAGCCCTTTGTCGCCGTTTTCGGCGAGCTTGACCTGATACCCTTCGGCCTCAAGATAGAGCAGCAAGCCGGTGCTAAGTTGGGGGTCGTCCTCGACGATGAGCAGGCGTGGCCTAGCGGTCGGTTCATTCATCATGGGTGATTCAGGGCGTCGAAAACGCTTTCTATTTCACGAAAGGGGCAACACAGAACAGCGCCGGTGCTCGCGGTCCCGTGGCTGTATGATACGGGTCTACCCGGAGTTACGGTATCCAGAATTGCAAAAGATTGGCAAAGGAAAGGACACCCCTGCATACGAATATGACGAAACTGGTAGGCGCCAAAAGGAAAGGCGCATCGCCGGTGGGTCATTGCCGAGACGATTCGCCTTGGGGGATACTGTAAATGGACGCGACGATCAAGCGGCATTCTCCAGCCAGTAACCGTCGTCGCTACCCAGGCCGCTCAGGAGGTGCATGCGCGCCTCAGGCACGCCGTAGACGAGCGTCACGTTGCCGTCGGGGCCGTTGCATGGCGTCCCCTCGTAGCCTTCGAGCAGGCTCTGGAGGTACTGCATGCTGCCCGGCGACAAGAAGACCCGTCGCTGATTTTCGAGCGGCAACGACTCGACGAAGAGCGCCATCTCGTTTGGCGCGCCGTTCTTTATGAACGCCTGCTGGAAAGCCCTGCACAGCCGGTGATAGTCTCCGCCCAGGATGCAGGATTCGGAAATGTCGACGCGAAACCAGTGCATGTTGTCCTCCCTTCGTGTTAGTAGCTGCGCTGCTCGTTTAGCTAATAAACACACATTCTCACTTGGAGTTGAGGAAGGGGCGTTACGGGCTTGAAACCTCGAAACCAGAAGACAGAACAATTACAGGTATCGTTGCGCTCTCGTCACCATTCTTTACTGGTTGCCCGTGACGCGGAGGATATCAAGCAGTTCGACGGGCCGGCCCCACATCTGGATCGTCATAACATCTTCGAGCACGCGCGCCCGGAAGCGCACCCGCAAGCCATCCTCCTGGAATTCTTCGGCGAGGTTTTGCGGCAGGTATTCGCTGCCGTCCTCCGCCACGATCCCAAAGAAGCCGCCTTCGATGGGGAAAAATCGCACGGTGCCCACGGCGCTGACGATGCCGTCGGGGTCGACGCCATCGGCATCGTCAAGATTGGGAGTGGGGGCGTCCGCCGGGTCCTCCCGGGTATTATCTGGCGCCGGATCCTGCGACTTACAGCCGGCAAGCAGAAGCAAGATTAGAAGGGGAAAAGCGAGGAGGCGCATGGTTTCAGTCCTATCAAGGAAAGGAATGTTTCTTTCCCCTTCCAATGCCACCAATCGCGCCCGGTTCGCGGCCCCACCACATTATTACGCGGCCTCCACCGCGTGCTGCGCCGCCTCCACCGCGCTGCCGACCGTGTGGATCCATCCCCCGCCCAGCACGTCGTCTCCCTCGTAGAGGACGAGGCTCTGGCCGGGCGTGATGGCGCGGCGCGGTGTCGCAAACGCCACGTGCAGTTCGTCGTCGCCGGTCTGCCAGACGAGACAGGGCGCCCCTTCGTCCTTGTAGCGGATTTTGCCGACGGCGGGACGCTCCTCATCAAGCGACGGGTACTTGATGAGGTTGAGTTGCCGCGCCGTGAGGGTCTGCTTCAGGAGGGCCTCGCGAGGGCCTACCGTGATGATGTTGGTCGCCGGGTCGATGTGGGTAACGTAAACGGGCGCGCCGAGCGCCAGCCCCAGCCCGTGCCGCTGGCCGATGGTGTAGAACGGATAGCCTTCGTGCTCACCTACCACCGTCCCGTCTTCGAGCATAAAAGTGCCGCCGGCTACCTCCTCGCCCAGGCCCGGCACGCGGTCCTTCAGAAAGCGGCGGTAATCATTGTCCGGCACGAAGCAAATCTCGTAGGAGTCCGGCTTCTCGGCGACGCGCGTGAGGCCGAAGTCGGCGGCCATCTGACGAATGTGGGGCTTGGTGAATTCGCCGAGAGGAAAGATGGAGCGGGCGAGGTGGTGCTGCGGCAGACCCCAGAGGGCATAGCTCTGGTCCTTGTTGCGGTCGAGCCCCTTGCGGAGGAGGTATCGTCCGAGGGCCTCGTCGTGCACTAGGCGGGCGTAGTGGCCCGTGGCGATGAAGTCGCAGCCGAGGTCGTCGGCGCGGCGCAGCAGGGCGGCCCACTTGATGTGGGTGTTGCAGAGGACGCACGGGTTGGGCGTACGCCCGGCGAGGTATTCGCTCGTAAACCGCTCGATCACCCAGTCGCCGAACTCCTCGCGGATATCGACGATGAAGTGGGGAAAATCATACTTGAGGGCGACGGCGCGGGCGTCATTCATCGACTCAAGCGTGCAGCACCCGACCTCCTTGCCCGAGGTGCGCCCGCCGCTCGTGGCGTAGTCCCACGTCTTCATCGTGATGCCGACGACCTCGTAGCCCTGCTCCTTCAGCAGCACCGCCGTCACCGACGAATCGACGCCGCCGCTCATGGCCACCAGCACCTTGCCTTGTTTACTCATCCGTCCGCTCGCCTTGCTCCATGTTGTCTGTCGGCCATGGTGCGTTACAGCGTTCAAACCACGGCCCACTATCCTCTTAAAAATGCGCGTGTTGAACGGGAGCCAGGAAATGGCGTTCCGTGAGATTTGGGTAGAGCGATCCGACCAGGAACCAGCCCAACCCTGCAACCCTTCCTAAATTCCGCTCCCCGCTCCTCAAGGCTCGCTGCGGGAATAATAACCGTCGAACCAGGGCTGCCAGGTGCCACTGCTGTCGGCCTGCTCGAAGAACTGGCGGACGCGGCCATCGGGAAGGGGCGTCCAGGTACCTCGGAAGGGCGCTTTCGTGCCGTTAAGGTTGACGAGGTGACCCGAAAGGATCATGGCGCCATCTTTCAAGCCACCTCGGATGTCGATGAGATAACTTGACGCCACCCACGTCTGCACCCATTCCTTTTCCGCTGGATCGTAATAATTGATGCTCATGCCGCTGCTGCCCTGGCGTCCCGCCCAGTGCTCGACAAGGACGCAGCCCGCCTCTTCCTTTTTGATGGAATTGTGCCCGGCGAGCTGCCCGTTGCTGCCGTGCACCTCCCACTCCCC
>JAHEMB010000704.1 GCA_024643915.1 Rhodothermaceae bacterium
CATCACGTCCACGTGCAGCCAGTCCGCCCCCGCTTCGAGCGCCTCCAGCGCGTGCTCTTCGAGCCGGGCGAAATCGGCGGACAGGATCGAGGGCGCGAGAAGCATGAGAGCCGGGGAGCCTGAGGAAAGTTGAATCGAAGAGACGATGAGACGAAGAATCGAAGATTCCTTTCAGACCGAGTTCTCTTCGATTCTTAGGTGCTACGATTCATGCCCACGATTCTCCGATTCTCCGATTCTCCGATTCTCAGAAAATCGTCTTGAAGATGATGACACCGAGGGCAATGACGAGCGTGTTGACGAGCGCGATGGGCAGGAGGTACTTCCAGCCAATCGTCATAAGCTGGTTGTACTTGAAGCGCGGGAACGTCCACCGCACCCAGATGAAGACGAAAGCGAAGAAGGCGGACTTCAGCAGGAGCGAGCCGATCTGTAAGATGACAAGCAGCCAGCCCAGCTCATTCTCGTAGAACCAGTCGGCGAAAAGCGGCTCGAAGGGGATCAGGTAACCGCCGAAGAAGAGGGTGACGATGACGAAAGAGGCGACGAAGAAATTGACGTACTCGGCGAGGAAGAACATGCCGAACTTCATCCCGCTGTACTCGGTGTGGTAGCCGCCCACCAGCTCCTGCTCGGCCTCCGGCAGGTCGAACGGCGCCCGGTTGGTCTCGGCGAAAGCGGTGACGATGAAAAGGAGGCAGCCGACGGGGTTGCGGAAGGCGTTCCAGCCAAGGATGGCGAGGCCGCTGGCCTGGTCATCGACAATCTCCATCAGGTTGAGCGTCCCGGCAATCAGCACCACCGACACCACCGCCAGCCCCATCGATAACTCGTACGAGATCATCTGCGCCGACGACCGCAACCCGCCCAGGAGCGAGTATTTCGAGTTGGAGCTCCAGCCGGCAAGCGTCACGCCGTAGACGCTGATGGAGGTGAGCGCGAGGATAATCAGCACACCCGGCGCCACGTCTGCGATGACCACACCGCGCGCGAGCGGAATCACCGCCGGCACCGTCATGGCGATCACCACCATCAGCCACGGGGCGAGAGAGTGGATGACGGGGTTGGCCGCGGTGGGGCGGATGTCCTCCTTGAAGATCAGCTTCAGCACGTCGGCGAAGGGCTGGAGGAAGCCGAACGGCCCCACCCGGTTCGGGCCGGGCCGGTTCTGAATGTAAGCCGACACTTTCCGCTCGGCGTAAACCAGCACAGAGGCCGACACGAGGAAAAAGTTCAGGATGATAAAGCCAATGATGGCGATCCAGTAGTACGGCAGGTCCATGTCTGCACGCTATATTTTCAGGCGCGGGAAGCAAAGCAAAAAGGCGGCGGCCCGTTCGACCGCCACAGGCAGGGAAGGTACGCCCCGCCGCTACCACTTGGCAACGGCGGGGCACGGGGCAGGCTACCCGCAAAGCAGCCTGCCGGGTCGTTTTGTGTAAGTTTTCACCTTTACTACGCCTCAGCTCCAGCGTGCGCAAGGTGCAGCTCGGTGGTGACGGGGAGCGGTTGGGTGAGGATGCTGCCAACGGGGGAGGTCCGCAGCACGTGCCGGTGCAACGCCTCCAATTCCTCGGGGGCCGCCTCGGCGTCCAGGTAAACATGCGTCTGCACGTTGGAGAAACCGGGCGAGACCTCCCTGGAGAGGCCGAAGAAACCGGCCAGATCCAGGTCGCCCTCCACCTCGACTTTCAGGTCGCGGATGGTGATGCCGCGGAGGGCGGCGTTGAGCGTGTAGCCTACGGTCAAGCAGGAGCCGTAGGCGGCCAGCACCGCCTCAACCATGTTCGGCGCGGTGTCGGTGCCGCCGAGGGCCTCCGGCTCGTTCAGCTCGACGACGTGGTCTCGGATCCGGTTCTCGCACTGGAAGCCGCCTTTCCAGGTGGTGACGGCGCTCCACTTCGTCTGCCCGTTGGCGGGATCCTGCTGCACGGCCAAGATGAGGCCCGCGCACGCGCTCACCGGCACGCCGTTAACCGTCTCCGTAGCCACGCCGTTGGTGGTGGTGTGATCAGCCATCTTCTTTCTCCGTTTGTGGGTGGGTTCAAAGAAAAAGCCCACGACCCTCCCGGTATGAGAGGATCGTGGGCTGGTGGCCTGTGCGAGGGAGCGAGGGACTAGGAAGCTCCTCCTCCGCTGTCGTCCTCTCTTCGACATACCGGATCCGCGCCGATGCAACACATGCATCCGCGACAACAGGCGCGCCGGCAGAGAGGACGGTGGACGTACATTGCGTTTTTACTCAGATCAAGTCAAGGTTGTATCATCATAAAGGCAAGCGCTGCAGAAGTCAAACCGGCGGGCCTCCGGGAGCGCTTTCCTTCACCGCTTCTCCACGGAGGTAGGCTTCATCGTAGCACCGGCAGGTCGCCGACGCCTTTGGTGGGGAGGCTGCTGATGCCGACGAGGTGGGCATCCACCGCGCGTGCGGCTTCGCGGCCTTCGCTGATGGCCCAGACGACGAGCGACTGCCCCCGCCGCAGGTCGCCCGCGGCAAAGATGCCGGGGACGCTGGTCGTGTACTGCGCGTCCGTCTGCACGTTGCCGCGCCCGTCGAGGGCCACGCCGAGTTGGGCGAGGAGCCCCTCCGGCTCCGGACCGGTGTAGCCAATGGCGAGGAGGACGAGGTCGGCAGGCCAGGTGCGTTCCGAACCCGGCTGCTCCTCGAAGGCCATCCGCCCGTCCGCGCCCCGCTTCATCTCCACTTCCACCGTGCGCAACGCCTGGACATGGCCGTCCGCACCTACGAAATCCTTCGTC
>JAHEMB010000705.1 GCA_024643915.1 Rhodothermaceae bacterium
AGCGCGATGTCCTCGCCATCTGCCGCGCCCTCGGCTACGACCTCAACACGGTGGAATTCGCCGTGCGCGACGGCGTGCCCATCGCCATCGACTTCATGAACCCCGCCCCGGACGCCGACTACTGGACCGTGGGCCAGGAGAATTACGAGTGGGTCATCCGTACGGTGGGCCGGTTCCTCGTTGAGAAAGCCCTCGAAGACCCGCGCGAGCGGCAGTTCTCCGCCAACGGCGTCCTGGAGCCGGCCGCGCAGCACTAAATGAGAGCCGGAGAGTCGGAGAGGGGAAAACCTACAGACAAGCACTCGCCGACTCCCCGTTTCGTCGGCTCTCCGACTCTTCCTTTAAAAACAGCCCATGCGAGACAAGCTACAGCCTGCCATCGACGCCTACCACGGCCTCATTGCGCGCGACCTCGACGCGGCGGACGACCAGTTGGAGGTGTTGCGCCAGAAGCAAAACGAGCATGACGTGCTCTTCGGCGGCCGGCCCATGGCGACGAGCCTGCGCCCGACGTTTTTTACCGAGGCGCTTTACAACGACGTGCAGGACACGGTCTACCTCATCCGCCAGGCTGTGCTGAAGATCGCCGCCGCCTTCTTCAACGATATCCGCGTGCTGAAGGAAGACCTGGGGATGGAGGACTGGGAGATTGAACTGGCCGCGATCCCCACCAACGTCATCCGCCTCTCGGCCCTCTCTCGCATGGACTCGTTCGTCACAGGGGACTCGTTCAAGTTCGTCGAGATCAACGGGGAGGTGCCGGCGGGCATCGCCTACATCCATCAACTCGGCAAAATCTACCGCGAGTTGCCGATTTTCAAGGAGTTTGAGAAGATCCATCCGGTGCGCTTCGTCTCGCCTCTGGAGCACACCATCCACTCGATCCTGCTTATCTACCATGAGCAGTTCGATGGGCGGGAGGAAAAGCCGAGCTTCGCCATCGTGGACCTGCTGGACGAGGTGCCGACGATTCACGAGTTCCGCCTGATGAAGCAGTACCTCGAACGGATGGGCTTCCCGTGTGAGATCGCCGACCCGCGCGAACTCGACTACAAGGACGGCTGGATCTACGCCAACGGCCGGAAGATCGACATTCTCTACCGTCGCCTTTTGATGAACGAGTTCTACGCCATCAAGGGCGAGTGCGAAGCGTATCTGAAGGGTTACATGGCGCAGAAGACGTGCTTCATCAACAGCTTCCGCACCAAGCTCGTCCACAAAAAGGCCATTTTCTCGCTCCTGACAGACGAACGCTTCACCCACGTGTTGACGCATCAGCAGCAGGAAGCCATCGAGGACCACATCCCCTGGACGCGTACGCTACGGGAACAGAAGACCGCCTTCCGCGGGTTGAAGATCGACTTGGTGGAATTCGTGCGTGCCAACCGCCAGTATTTTATCATCAAGCCGAACGACGAATACGGCGGCAAGGGCGTCACGCTGGGGTTCGCCGTCTCCCAGCAGGAATGGGACACGGCCATCGACGAAGCCGTTACGGCCGGCTTTGTCGTGCAAGAGAAGGTAGACATCCACCGC
Organism: Rhodothermaceae bacterium; assembly: GCA_024643915.1. Classification (GTDB taxonomy): domain Bacteria; phylum Bacteroidota; class Rhodothermia; order Rhodothermales; family JAHEMB01; genus JAHEMB01. Next base: position 1,537 of record JAHEMB010000705.1, read on the forward strand.
GAGCCTTTCCTGACGAAAGTTAACGGCTCGTGGGATATGGTGCCCACCATCATCGACCTCGATCCGTACCTCAACGGCCCCCTCATGGGCGGCTGCCTGACGCGGACCAGCGCCACCAACCTCGCCAACGTTACCGCCGGCGGCGGCACGCTTCCCCTTTTCATCCTCCGGCACACGCATGATCATCACGCCCAACGACCCGCCGATTAGGGTCGCCATTATCGATCTCTACGATAATATTCCCAACGAGGGCATGCGTGCCCTCAAGGAACTGCTGACGCAGCACGACGGCGCTTTCGGCCCACGCATAGAGTACAACGTCCTCGAAACGCGCTACAAGGACGAGATCCCCACGCTCGATTACGACATCTACCTCTCCAGCGGCGGCCCCGGCAGCCCGTTCGACGGCGAAGGCACGGCCTGGGAAAACGGCTACTTCGACTGGCTGGATGCCGTGTGGAACCACAACGAGCGCACGGACGACAGCAAGAAGCACGTCCTCTTCATCTGCCACTCGTTCCAGATGATGGTGCGCTTCTTCGAGTTGGCCGAGGTGGCGGAACGGCAATCGGCCTCGTTCGGCATCTTCCCCGTCCACAAGACCGAGGCGGGCGAGGAAGATCCGCTTCTCAAGCCCCTCGCCGACCCGTTCTTCGCTGCCGACTTCCGCAAATTCCAGGTGATCCAGCCGGATGAGGTGCGGATGAAGGCGCTGGGGGCAGAGATCACGTGCATCGAGAAAGAGCGGCCCCACGTGGAGCTGGAGCGGGCCGTGATGGGCATCCGCCTTTCGCCGGAACTGGTGGGCGTGCAGTTTCACCCCGAGGCCGACCCGCCGGGCATGAGCGTCCACTTCCGCAAGCCGGAGCGCCGCGACGTCATCGTGGAGGAGCATGGCGAGGAGAAGTACGAGCGCATCCTGCACCGCCTCGAAGAGCCTGACTACCTGCGCCGTACGCACGACACCGTCGTCCCCTTCTTCCTCAGGCACGCCATTGACGACCTGCGCCCTCCGGGTGAGCAGGCCAAGCCACAGCCCCTCCGCCGCGTGGCTTAAACGTATGGACGAGGACACCTGCCGCAACCTTTCAGCAGGGCATCCTCACGTTTCCTTCGGAAACCGTAGGTTTACGTCAGTAGAGCTGCGATTTTACGCATCACGTTTCAGCATCAGTTCAGCGACACGCGGCGGTAGATCGTGTAGCCGTTACCC
>JAHEMB010000706.1 GCA_024643915.1 Rhodothermaceae bacterium
GTGCTGGATGAACCTTCTCGTATCTTGGTGGTGACAGAGCGCGCGAAGGCGTCTGTCGCCTGTAGCGTCTTCGCAGGTATCTACGGCGCCGCCGCCGGGGCCGGATGAGGTGAGGGCCACTGTGCGTGCGTGGTGGCAGGCGTGGCGGTCCTGTGGTGGGCCTCACCACGCCCCTGGAGGAGGACCGCAGAGCAGGCCGATGAGCACGCATACTCAGGAGAGGGCACCGGCCTATCCCTCGCAACAGAAAACGAGATGAAGCGGAAAATATTCGTCGTTGACGATCACGCGGTCACGCGCAAAGGCTACGTTTTTCTCATCAACGAGGAGCCGGACCTTGAAGTATGCGGCGAGGCGGCCTCGGCGCTCGAAGCCCTCGACAAGATTCCCGGAGCCGCCCCGGAGCTGGTCATCACCGACGTGACGATGGAGGGCCTGAGCGGGCTGGAACTCGTCAAGCACCTCCAGCAACAGCACCCCGACCTGCCGGTGCTGATCATCTCGATGCACGACGAGGCGCTCTATGCGGACCGGGCGCTGCGGGCCGGGGCACGCGGCTACCTGATGAAGAACGAAGCCGGCCCCAAGGTGGTCGACGCCGTGCGGCGCATCCTGCGGGGCGGCCGCTACGTGAGCGAGGCGATGAGCGACCGCATCCTCGCCCAGTTCTCCGGGCAGACGCCGAAAGGGGAAGGCTCGCCGGTGGAGCAGCTTAGTGACAGAGAGTTAGAGGTGTTCGAGCACCTGGGGCGCGGGCTCAAGACGAGCGAGATCGCCGAGGCCATGCTCATCAGTCCCAACACGGTCGAGTCCTACCGCGCGCGCATCAAAGAAAAGCTGGGCCTTAAAGAGGCCAACGAACTCCTCCGGTATGCCATGCAGTACGCGCAGCGCCAGGGCCTTGCCTGAGCGATCTGGTTCCTTTCTCCTCTCCTGCCCGCTTGATGGACGCACCGCTCCCAATCGATAAAGCGCTGCAACGCCAGCTCGATCTGTACCTGCTCCGAAACGAGCAAGTACGGGCTTCCTTACTGGCCGGCCTCTTCGGCGTGCTGATGGCTTTCCTTGCCGTGCGCCTGCTGCTGACCCTCGGCGCGCCCGCGAACGCTGCCCAGCTCCTCCTGAGACTGTGGATCCCGCTCCTGGTCGCCGGCGCGCTGCTGGTCTTCGAGTTGCTGTACCGGCGCTTTGTTATTGGACGGTTGCAGGCGCAGGAGCCTGTGCCGAATGCGCTCTGGTATCTCGCGACGTGCCTGGAGTTTGGCGCGCTCGTCGCGGCGTTCTATTTTCCGCAACAGGTCCGCCCGTCGCCCAGCCTGGCAGGGCTCCCGGTGCAGGTGGCTATCCTGCTCATCTTCGTTATGGTGTCAGCCTTCCGGCTGCACTTTTTCATCACGGCCTTCACCGGCCTGCTGGCCGGCATCTGTTACCTGATCTTCGTCTACATGGCCCACGGCATCCCGACCGCCACGACGACCGGGGTGGCCGCGCCGCTCGCGGAGGAGTATTTCTGGGTGGCAGGTTTCATCGTTGGCGGCGGAATCATTGCCGGCTTCATCGCCATGCAGGTGCGGCGGCAGACGTTGCGATTGGCACGGACCCTGCGCGAGCGGCAGCGCCTGGAGGAGGAAATCGAGCGGATCGCCGAAGAGGAGCAGCGCCGCATCGGGCGCGACCTGCACGACGGGCTGGGCTCGCACCTGACGGGCGTCTCAATGCTGTGCCGGGGCCTGGCCCGCCGGCTCGATAAGGGGCAGGCCATCCGGCAGGAAGAGATGGAGGAGGTGGCGCGTATGGTGGAGGATGCCGTGGCACAGGCCCGCCTGCTCGCACGCGGCCTCAACCCGGTCAAGCTCGATGACGGCGGCCTGCCGGCAGCTCTGCGCGCACTAGCGGCGGGCGTGCAGACGGTCTCTGGCATTACCTGCACGTTCTCTACGGAAGGGCACGTTGTGAACCTCGCGCCCCGCACCGCCGACCAGCTTTACCGTATAGCCCAGGAAGCTGTAAACAATGCAGCCAAACACGCCCAGGCAACACACATCGACATTTCCCTTGTGGGCACGGCTGACCAACTGGAACTGGCCGTGAGAGATGATGGCATAGGACTCTCCGGCGCGACTACGTCCGACGGATTCGGCCTGAAGTCAATGCAGCACCGCGCCACCCTCACCGGTGCGCGCTTTTCCATCGACGATGCACCGGGAGGCGGCACCGTCGTCCGCTTTGTACGCCCCCAGCGCCACGAACCGCCATAATCCAGCAACCGTGGCGAGGGGCAGGATGCAGCCTACCCGCGTTGCTCCGTACTAAGCCGTCCGTAGGTCGCCACCATCTTCCGCCGGTCCAGCAGATCGATGAGCGCCTGCTGCGTGGGCTGCCCGGCCTGCACGCCGCGCGCCTGCGGCATGGACACACGGAAGCGAATGAGCGATTCTTCGATCCACCGCTGGATGATCCCTTCGGGGATCTGGGTCGGCTTGAAGGGATCAACTTTGAGAATATTGTCAGAGATATAAGCCATCATGCCTTCGGCGTGCACCCGCTCCTCATGGGCCCACAACGTCCACGCCTCGTCGAAACGCAGCGTGATCTCCACCTTGCCATCCTCTGCCGGGGCGAACCGGACGCCGTCGGCGCTGTCGCGGACGGCCGCCACGAGGGCGTCTTCGAAGATATGCTCGTACGTGTGGTGGCTGACCTCGTCGGCCAGCGTACCCAGAGATTCCTGCTCTGCTTCT
>JAHEMB010000707.1 GCA_024643915.1 Rhodothermaceae bacterium
GCCAGGCAGTTTCTCCTGAATGGTTCTCAAACGTGACGCCTTGGATGCGCGCTTGTAACGAACAATAAAAACGCCCCGGCAGCACGGAGCCGCCGGGGCGTTGGTCTATGTCAAAAGCTCCGAGGAGCGGAGGGCCTACCAGCTGTAGCGGGTGTCGGTGCTGATGCGGTCAAGCCGCCGCCGCACGTCTTCGCGGGCTTCGCCGGTTTTCTCCTGGATATGCCCTTCGAGTTGGTCGCGCCGGCCTTCGAGCCGGTCGAGGTCATCGTCGGTGAGCGAGCCCCAGGCCTCCTTGACTTTGCCTTTGAACTGTTTCCAGTTGCCTTTGGCCTGCTGTTCGAGCGGGGTGTCGATGTCGCGTCGCGTATCCATACTGCACCTCATTGGGTTACTTAGGAACGTCGGGGGCAGCCCTCGGGCCGCCTTTATTACGTGCCCTTGTACCACCCCACCTCGCCGACGTATCCCGCCCTAAACTTACTGTTCTGAGAACGTAACAAGCCCCTGCCCACGTAACAACCGTCCGAAAGCCGTTACTTCACAAGAGGAGCCGACGAATTGAGGCAACGAAGAGGCGACGCGTGCTGACCCTTCGTGTTCGCTTCGATTCGTCGTTTACTTGCGTCAGTCGCGCGCTGCGCTCGTGTCCTCGTTTCTTCGATTCACCTTTCGACTTTCAGAGATTGTTTGGTAAGATGATTTACTACGTCAGTCGGCTGCGCCTCGTGTGGGCCTGCGCACGGCTCCTTTCCGCCCATCCCCGCCCGCTGCCCTCGCCTTGCTGCTCGGTTTCTCGGCCCGTAGCTCAGCTACGACCCTCGAAAGACGTGCGGCGCTGAACGAAAAACTGCTCGTGCTCGGCTGCCAACTGACTTACCAAACAGTCTCTCAATCCGCCTCGCCGGGCGTGAGCACCTCGGTCAGGTTCTCGATGAGGGCGTCGGAGATGCCCATGGCGCTGAAGCCGCCGTCGTGGTAGAGGGTCTGCATGGTTACCATGCGCGTGAGGTCGCTCAGCAGGCTCACAGTGTAGTCGGCGCAGCTCGCCGCGTCGGCGTTGCCCAAGGGCGCCAGGCGGTCGGCGAACTCGAACATAGCGTCGAAGCCGGCGATGCCGCTACCGGCGACGGTGCGCGTGGGACTCTGGGAGATGGCGTTGATGCGCACGCCCCGCCGACCCAGCCGGTAGCCGAACGACCGAACGATACTTTCCAGTAACGCCTTCGCATCCCCCATCTCCGAGTATTTAGAAAAGATGCGCTGGGCGCCGATATAAGAGAGGCAGATGATGGAGCCGCCGTCCGCCAGTACCTCGGCCTCCAAGGCGTGGTGGACGATCCGGTGCAGGCTGATGGCCGAGATGTCGAGCGTCTTGTGATACCAGTCGTAATGCAGATCCTCGTACTCGCGGTTCTTCCGCACGTTGAGGCCCATGCCGATGGAATGGACGAGAAAATCGACCTGGCCGAACTCCTCCTTCGCCTGCGCGAAAAGCTGCTGGAGGTCTTCGTCGCTGGTCGCGTCGGCCCAGTTGATGGGGCTGCCAGTGCGCTCGGCCAGTACGTCGAGGCTACCCAGCCGCCGGGCGACGGGCGCGTTGGAAAGGATGAACTGCGCGCCCTCGCGGTGCGCCGCCTCGGCGATGGACCAGGCGATGCTACTCTCGACGAGCGCGCCGAAGATGATGCCCCGCTTGCCTTCGAGCAAGCCGTATCCTGCGTTTTCCATGGGTACCCTGCTTTAGTCGGGAAGAAAGACTGCGATACTAACATACGGTTACAAGCCGAAGGTTGAAAGCTGAAAGTTGGAGATCAAGAAACCTTCAACCTTCGCCGCCTGGCACAAGCTTCAAGCACCGAATCTCAAACTCCAAAGGGTGCTGGGGAAAGACTTTGGGATTTGGTGATTGGAGCTTCTACAAGAGCCCCCTGCCGTGACCCTTCGCCAACATATCGGCGGCCTCTTTGAGGGCCGCGCCGCCCCATCCCCTGTACCCGCCGAGGTGCAGGAGGAGGTGACCGCCTATCTCGACGAGCGGCGCAGTACCATCAACCACTGGTTCTTCCTCGTCCGCCTCACGCTCGGCCTGGGCCTGGCCGGCTACCTTGCCGTAGACGCCCTCACGATGGCGGCGGGGCTGACGGTGGAGATCCTCCTCGTGGTGAGCTACGTCCTGGCGAACGTTGGCCTGCGCGTGGCCTGGGGCGCGACGGCGCGCTACGTCCACTGGGCCTACGTCGCGCTCGACCTCGTCTTTTTCCTCCTACTACGCCACCTCTTCTTCTTCGAAGCCGTCGTCGATCCGAACGCGACCATGGTGAGCCTCTTCACCCTGCTGCTGATTGCCTACACATATTACAGCGACCCGAAACTGAGCAGCGCCCTCGTCTTGGGCATGATCGGCGCGATGACGGCAACGCTCTGGATCGACGCCCTCCGCCCGCCCGATCCGGCCTTCCCCGCAGACGCCCGCCTCCAACCGCTCCAGGCGGTGCTGTTGCTGGGCTATCTCAGCGCCGTTTGCCTCGTCACCTACCCGCTCACGGTCCGCCTCTATGAGAAGCTGCTGGCCTACAGCGTGGAGTTGCACCGGCGCACCCAGGCCGCCGTGGCCATGGCAGCCGAGCGCGAACGCCGCGAACGCCTCGAAGAGCTGAACGAGGTCAAGCACAACTTCATCGCCGTCCTCTCGCACGAGCTGCGCACCCCCATCACCCCCCTCCTCTCCGCCCTCGACTTC
>JAHEMB010000708.1 GCA_024643915.1 Rhodothermaceae bacterium
TCCATCCCAGCCACTCAAGCCTTAATTGCGTCATCGATGTTTGACATGAAGAACATATTGCTCGCAGCCCTGCTCCTCATGGTGGGTTGCCAGTCCGCTGATCCTGAGGGTGAAACCACTGCCGCCCCGCCGGCCACAACGCCCGATGACGTTGCGCCTGCGACCGGCGCGGATCTCTTCGTGGGGAAAGTCTGGATGAGCGAGGATTCGTCAGCCGTGCCTGGGACGATGCGAGTCTTTTTGCCCGACGGGACACTCCTGCTGGGTTCTTGCTGGGAGACCTATCGGCTCGCCGAATGGAGAGCTGAAACGGAAAGAACGCTGGTGTGGCAGGAAGATTCGGAGGATATTCGCGCCGACATTGAGGAGTTGACGGGCGGCGCACTACGCCTTAGGATGGCCCTGAAGGAGGACACGGAAGTGCAGATATTCCGCTCCGCGGAGGTCCCTTATCTTTGTCCGGAGATGCCCATAGAGTGAAAACAGGCGACGGAAGGATCGGCTGTCCTTTCCTAAAACCCCGCTGCCTGCAGAAGGAATGCATTTTTTACCTGGGTAAACGACATCCTGGATCACTGCGTACCGGGCCGTGTCTCCGCCTCTTCGAGGCCAGGGCTGCGCTGGAGGAATTCTTCGTAGAGGCGCGTTTGCCGGCTTTCGAGGGGAATCTGCCAGCCCTTGATGAAGAGGTGGCGTATCTTGGTGTTCGTTTCAAAGGGGTCGCCGTCGGCCACGAAGAGGTTGGCTTTCTTGCCGGGTTCCAAGGAGCCGATGAGGTCGCTGACGCCGAAAATGCGAGCCGGGCCGAGGGTCACCGCGCGGAGGGCGTCGTCACGCCCCAGGCCATAGGCGGCGGAGAAACCCGCGTGGTAGGGCAGGTTGCGGACGTTTTCGACCTCGCCTGTGCGCAGCGCGATCTGCACGCCGGCCTCTTTGAGCAGCCCGGCATTGGCGTAGGCCTTGTCAAACCGGTCCGAGTCGCGGCCCGGCACCGACAGCACCGGCCCGATGAGGCAGGGGATGCCCGCTGCCGCGATCTTTTCCGCCACGCGCCAGCCCTCCGCCACGCCGCTGAAGATCACGTTGGGAATGGCGCTGGCTTTCACCCAGTCGAGGGCCGCCTCAATGTCCTTTGCCTGGTTCACTTTGATGATGAGCGGCGCACTGCCTCGGACGGCAGGCAGGAGGGCCTGCATCTCAGGCACGTAGGCGGGGCGGCGGCCCGGCTCGGGGGCGATGGCATAGGCCGAGTCGATGCGGTGGTACAGGACGGCTTGTTCCCACGTCTCTTCCAGCTTCTCCATCGCCTTCTTCCTGGCCTTCTCCACCTCCTCGTCCGTGCGGCGGTCCCATCGCCCGCGCCGCCCCGTCACGGGGAACTCTAGGAGCACCCCGGTGGCGTCCCCAACGTGCATCTGCTCGGGGGTGTACCCGTGCAGATCGATGAGCGCGGCGGTACCGGGGAAGAGGCCGCCGGAAGGCTCTGTCAACACCGTCGTAACGCCGTTGACACGGGTGACGGGGATGCTGATCGAGTTGGGGTTGACGGCGGTAAGGGCGTGCATCTGCGGCGTGATCTCGCCGATCTCGTTGGCGTCGCGGGTCTCCGGTAAGGAGCCTACCTCCACCAGCCCAAGCTGCGTGCCCGCGTCGATGAAGCCGGGATAGATCGTCAGTCCGGTGCAGTCAATCACTTCGGCGTCGGCGGGCGGCTGCACATTTGCGCCCACGGCCTCGATCGTCTCGCCACGGATGACGACGGTGCCCTGCTCGATCACCCCGCCACTGACGGTTACGATGCGCGCGTTCGTGAGCGCGAAAGGACCCTGCCGCGCTTTGGGCTCGCCGTCGGCGCTGGTTGAAAGGGTGAGGGCGAGCAAGAGGCTGAGGAGGAAAGCCATGATCGGTTTGCCTGTTATCGGATGACGCGTTCTGATGCTTGGTTCGTTGTATGCTGTCTAGAATAGCAGATCGTGGAGACCCTGAAGGCAGCGGGCATCGTGTTCGTGCGTAAAAGCGGTCGCATCGACGGGAGCTTCCGGATCTGCCAGCAGGCGTACATCATCCGGGTCGGCCTCGATGTCGAAACGGACAACGCCATCGACGATGGTGCGCTGCGGCACGGCGTAGATGGAGAGCGGGTGGGCGCTGAAGATCGCCAGGTCGGCGTCTTTGCCCACTTCGACGGAGCCCACGCGATCGTCGATGCCGAGTTGCCGGGCGGGGTTGATGGTGATGAGGGCAAGGGCTTCGTCATCGCTCAACTCGCCGTATTTTTGCGTTTTGGCGGCCTCGTGGTACAGGTGTCGGTTCAGCTCGCGCGAGTCTGAGTTGATGGACGTGGTGACGCCATTTCGGGTGAGGATAGCCGCGTTGTAAGCGGTCGAATAATAGACCTCAAATTTGTAGGCCCACCAGTCCGAGAAGACCGAGGCGGACGCCCCGAAGGCGGCCAGTTCAGGGGCCACTTTGAATGCCTCGTTAGCATGCTGAAAAGTGATCTTGTCGATGCCGAAGTCCTTGAGCACGTCGAGCAGCATCAAGATCTCGTCGGCGCGGTAGCTGTGGCTCTGGATGAGGATTTCGCCGCGCAGGATATCCGCCAGCACCTCCATGCGCTCGTTGTAAGCGGGCGGTGCGGCGCGGCGCTCGCTACGCCGGTCGGCCTCGTAGCGATCCCAGGCCTCCATGTATCGCTGCGCCTCGCTGAACGCCTCGCGGATGACAAACTCGACGCCCA
>JAHEMB010000058.1 GCA_024643915.1 Rhodothermaceae bacterium
AACCGGTACGTGTTCGGGATGGCGGGTTTGCAGGTGCCTGATACGCGGCTCTCGGTTGGCGCCAGCATCTTCCTGGCCGGCCTTAACGCCCTCGAAGGCGTGCGCCTGCTTTACCAGGACGGCAACAACGTGAAGCAGTCCGGCTCGATGAACGGGTTCCGCACCGGCCTCTATTACACCACCGACGCCGACCACGCCGCCGAGGTGACGGTGATGCACCACCGCTTGGATATGACGCACAAACGCCAGCGCTGGAGCCCCGAACTGCAAAATATGGTAGATGTGACCGAGTTCGACGAGACGCGCGGGTGGGCGGTGCAGGCCGGCTACCGCCACCCCGTCGCCGAGGGCACCACCGTGGGCCTGCAACTCACGGGCGACTGGAAGACGCACCCGCAGATCCCCAACTACGACCTGATGCAGATCCCCCGCGACCCCGGCAACTCGTCGGCCTACAACGTGGGGGTGGGGGCGGCGTGGCAGCGCGGGCAGGCCACCTTCGGCGTCGATCTCATCTACGAGCCCATCCGCAGCCACACCTGGGCCGATGCCATCGCCCCCGTCGAGACGCCCTCCGGCCAGACCATTGCGCGCGGCGAGAAGACCGTGGAGAACTTCTTCGACTTCAGCAACATCCGCACGCGGCTGGGCCTGCACCGCGCGGGGGACCGCGTCGACTTCCAACTCGGCCTCGACGTCCACGCCATCAGCTACCACCTCGATCAGGAAAACTTCGAGCTAGAGTTTACGCGCGAGCAGGACGAGAGCTGGACGGAGTGGACGGGCAGCGCCGGCCTCGGCCTCAACTTCGCCGAGTTCCAGGTGCGCTACCTCGGCCTGCTCACCCTCGGCACGGGCCGCCCCGGCGTCGCCGCTTCGAACCAGGTCGTAGATTTCGCCGCCGGCGCCGACTTCCTGGTGGCGCCTACCGGCCCGCTCACGCTTCAGGAGGCCCGCGTCGTCACGCACCAACTCTCCATCATCGTGCCCATCTCAGATTGATGAAAACTGAAACGTGATGCGTGAAATCGCAGATTTACTGACGTGAACCTACGGTTTCCGAAGGAAACGTGAGGATGCTTCGCTGACGCGGCTCGCTGGAGGCACCCTCACGCATCACGTTTCACACTTACGTATCACAACAACATCGGAACACGGCGTGCTGAACATGGAGTTGCGGCGAGGGGTTGAACGTAAACCCGACTCCCTCGAACGAACCGCTGCAGCGAACCATGATCTTCGTAAACGTGCAGGGCGAGCGCGTGCCGGCCCTCGGGCTGGGCACCTGGCGACTCTACGACGCCGCCTGCACCGAGGCCGTCGAGCACGCCCTGGATATTGGCTACCGCCACGTCGACACGGCGCAATCCTATGAGAATGAGGAGGCCGTAGGCGAAGGGCTCCGCAACGCCGACGTGGATCGCGCCGCTATTTTTCTCACCACCAAGCTGTGGATCGAGAACCTGACGCCCTCGAAGGTTCGTCAATCCGCCGAAGCAAGCCTGCGGCGTCTAGGCTCGGAGTACGTGGATCTGCTCCTCATCCACTGGCCCGTGGCCGGCATGGATCTCGCCGGGGCGCTGGGCGCCCTGATGACGCTACACGAGGAGGGTAAGGTGCGGCACGTCGGCGTAAGCAATTTCACCCCCTCGCTCATCCGCGAGGCCCTTGAGCACGCCCCCGTCTACTGCAACCAGGTGGAATACCATCCCTTCCTCTCGCAGGAGAAGCTGCGACGGCTGGCGCAGGAATACGACTTCATGCTGACGGCCTACAGCCCTATCGCGCGCAACCGGGTGAGCGACGATGCGGCGATCCGGGAGATGGCAGAGCGCCACGGCAAATCGCCCGTGCAGGTTACGCTGCGTTGGCTCATCCAGCAGGAGAACGTCGCCGCCATCCCCAAGGCCGCCAGCCGTGATCACCGCGAGCGCAACTTCGACCTGTTCGACTTCGCGCTCTCCGACGGCGAGATGGACGCCCTCTTCTCCCTCGCCCGCGGCGAACGCCTCATCAATCCTGCCTTCGCCCCCGACTGGGAGCACTAATTGCGGATTGCGGAATTCGGATTGGCCGTTTGTTGGGGCCGACTTGCCATTTAGCACCTATTCCGCATTCCCCAATCCGCAATTCAGGAGCCTGGCATGAAGAACTCTTCGGCGTTGCCGTTGGGACGGGCTTTTTTCGCCTGGCCGTTGCCGCTGGCTGTCGGTTGCTTCCGGCCATGGGACGGGGCACGGTGCGCGGGGGGCGCCGCCGGCTTCGGGGTTTCATTGCGGCGGTGGGGAGGGAGGAATTCGGCCGGGAGGGTGGGGGTGCGGGCGGGCTGGCCGCGCTCGTCGAGCGGCACCCACTGGTTGGGGATGCGGTACAGGTATCGGCCGATGTTCCAGTGGACGGCGGCGCGGCGCATCGACGTCGTCAGGCCGCCCTTGACGGGGTGGATGTCCGTGTTCTGGGCGCCGTCCCACTTCGTGATCCACTCGGAGGCGCCGTCCGCATGGGTGACGTAAACGGAAATGCCGCAGACGACGCCGCCATCGGGGCCGGGGCTGAACTCGTTCTTCCAGCCCGCCGGGCCGCACACGGTGTCGAGGCGGTCCATGATGGCGCGGTTGTCGAGGTAGGGCGCCACCAGCCCCTTGTTCGTTTTTTTCGACGCGGCGATGAGACGCCATTCAATATCTTCCGGCTCAAAAAAGTCGCCGAGGCGGCTGAGGTCGATGGGGGTGCTCATGATTTTTTCCTGCTGAGGGTGTGAGGCTCTTGCGTATGCTCATAAGTTACACACCCTCGGTGCCAGCCCTGTGTCAGCGTTTCTTTCGAACAGATGAGCATAGATCTGAATATCGAATGTCGAGCAAGCAATCGACCTTCGGGAGATTACCGCAGGAATTGTAGAAGGCTGAAGGAGGAAACACCTTCAATAATCTACATTCGATGTGCTGCAGTTCGACATTAGTCCGCCATCTGTCCTTCTTCGATCCGACCAACCATGCTCGTTAAGCCGAAAGAGATCCTGGACTTGCTGAAGGAGGCCGCCGCCGAGTGGAGCGACGACAACGCGGCGCGGCTGGGGGCGGCGCTCGCCTACTACAGCATCTTCTCCCTCGCGCCCCTCCTCATCATCGTCGTCGCGGTTATCAGCGCGGTGTGGGCGGGGCAGTCCGCCGATTTGCAGGCCCGCATCGTCGAGGAGTTGCAACGGTTGATTGGGCCGGAGGGGGCGACTGCAGTGGAAGGCATGCTGCAGAATGCGAGCCGGCCCGGCGCCGGCAGTACGCTTGCTGCTGTGCTCGGCGTGGTAGCCCTCATCTTCGGCGCTACGGGTGTCTTCGTGCAACTCCAGGGAGCCCTCAACACCGTGTGGGATGTTAGGCCGAAGCCGGGCGGGGGACTGACGAATTTCGCCCGCACCCGGTTGCTCTCGTTCGGGATGATCCTGGGTGTGGGGTTCTTGTTGCTCGTCTTTCTCATCGTTAGTGCTATCGTTTCCGCCATCGGGAGCTTTGCTCAGGCACGGGCTACGGCTTTTGGAGAAGTGATCGGGGATTTCTGGTTCGCCGAAGTGTTAGCGGGGTTCTCTCCCGGCCTCCAGTTCCTCTTCCGCGTGCTGGATATCGTCATTTCGCTCGGTGTCATCACGCTCCTTTTCGCCCTCATCTACCGCGTGCTGCCCGATGTCAAAATTGCGTGGCGGGACGTGTGGTTCGGCGCGGCGGTGACGGCGGGGCTGTTCGTTTTGGGGAAGATCCTGCTCGGCCTCTATCTGGGCAACACCAGCGCCGCCTCGGCTTACGGCGCCGCCGGCTCGCTCGTGCTGCTGCTGCTCTGGATCTATTATTCAGCGCAGATCTTCTTCTTCGGGGCGGAGCTGACGCAGGTGTGGGCGAAGCGCTACGGCAGTCGCATTCGGCCTTCCTCTCGTTCTTTTCTTATCTCGTCCGAGCCGTTCGAGCCCGCGCCCGCGCCGTCGCCTGCCCTGCCTGCCCGTGCCCCGCGTGCCGCCCCCATGCCGCAGCCGTCCGTGCTGAAGCGGGCCGGTGTGGTCCTGCTCGCCTTCCTTGTCGGGCGCTTTTTCGGTCGGCGGGGATGAGGCTACGGAGGGGGAGCAAGGGGGCGAGCAGAAACCCGGTGGGTCTTGAAGACTCGCGCTAACGCTCAGCCAACTGCCCTACCGGGCTGGTCCGTTGTAGCCGGCAAGGCGCTACAGACCCGCCGGGTTTGTCTCCTGCTCTCAAACACGCTTGTCACGATCTACACCAGCCCGGTGAAGAAGGCGTTACCCTCCGAAACGGATGTTTCGGACCGTTGATTAAAGCGCGCACCCGACGAGTTACGTTCAACCGCATGCGAGCGAACTGCTATGCGAGGTGAAGTCGTCGGCGCCTGACCCGGTCCTCCTCCCTCATCCTTCCTTCTCATGCCCGCCACTGAAGTCCTAGAGCGTGTCGAAATAGAACTCGTCACGGATCCCAAGCTATCGGCGGCTCGCGCCGGGCTGCATTACGTCAGCGACGACGAGCCGGGCTACCTGCGCAAGCGCTGGGGGCGCGGCTTCACCTACTTCGGCCCCGACGGCGACCACGTGGACGACGAGGCGCTGCGTGCGCGCTTCGACGCCCTCGTCATCCCCCCGGCCTGGACCGACGTGTGGATTTGCCCCAGCCCCGACGGCCACATCCTGGCCACCGGGCGCGACGACAAGGGCCGGAAGCAGTACATTTATCACCCGCAGTGGGAGCGTGTGCGGCAGGAGACGAAGTTCAACAAAATGATTCTTTTCGGCGAGGCGCTCGGCCAGATCCGCGCCCGCTGCGAGGCCGACCTCCGCCGCCGGGGGCTACCGCGCGACAAGGTACTCGCCACCGTCGTCACCCTCTTGGATCGTACCCTCATCCGCATCGGCAACGCCGAGTACGCCCGCCGCAACGGCTCCTTTGGCCTGACCACCCTCCGCGACCGCCACGTCAATTTCGCTGGGCAGAAGTGCGTGTTCAGCTTCAAAGGCAAGAGCGGGCAGAAGCATTGCATCGAACTCGACGACCGCCGCCTCGCCCGCATCGTCCGGCGCTGCCGCGACGTGCCCGGCTACGAGCTGTTCCAGTATTACGACGACGATGACAGACGCCAGACCCTCGCCTCGAACGACGTCAACGCCTACCTGAAAGAGACCACCGGCCAGGATTTCACCGCCAAGGATTTTCGGACGTGGGGCGGCACCGTTCACGCCGCCTTGCTGCTGTGCGAGCGAGGGGAGACAGAGGACGAAAAGGAGGCCGACAAGAATATCGTATCGGTAGTGAAAGAGGTGGCGGAGCGGCTGGGCAACACGCCTGCCGTTTGCCGCAACTATTACCTTCACCCCGGCCTCCTCGACGCCTACCGCGAGGGCACGCTCTGTGAGGCGCTGAGCCGATACATGCAAAAGGAGCCGGCGCCGCAACTCGGCCCGGACGAGCACGCCGTGCTCTGCTTTTTGAAGGAGCGGCTGGCGGGGTAAAGGACGAGAGGACGAAGTGCCTTCCAATCGTTCGACGTTTGAATCTCAGGTACGCCGCCTAAATTTGTAAAGTTTGATGTCGGGAAGCGCTTCCAATGTGAGCTTAATGGATTCTAAACCTAAATTTATTTGACATAAGATACTAAAATGCTTAATCTCATCGGTGATTCGCGTGCTCCTGTTAACTTTCCGAATCCCAATCGAGATGATGGTACGCCGCTTTGCTTTACTGCTCCTCGCCCTCGGGGCCTTACCGCTTGAGGCGCTCGCGCAGGACGCTACCGACGCCGCCCCGGCCATCGTAGGGGCCGACACGGCCTGGATGCTCATCGCCACGGCCCTCGTGCTGCTGATGACGCCGGCGCTCGCGTTCTTCTACGGCGGCCTGGTGCGTGCCAAGAACGCGCTTAATACGATGATGATGAGCTTTGTCGCGCTCGGCGTGGCGGGCGTGCTGTGGGCGCTCATCGGCTACTCGCTCGCCTTCGGCGGTGGCTCCGCCTTCCTCGGCGATCTCTCGATGGTCTTCCTAAAAGGGGTGGGCATAGAGGCGAGCGGGACGATTCCGCACCTCCTCTTCATGGCTTTTCAGGGCACGTTCGTCATCATCACAGCGGCTCTCATCTCGGGGGCGGTGGTGGAGCGGATGCGTTTTGGCGCCTACCTCATTTTTATCGGCCTGTGGAGCCTGCTCGTCTACGCCCCGGTGGCGCACTGGGTGTGGGGCGGCGGCTGGCTGGCCGACCTGGGCGCACTGGATTTCGCGGGCGGCGCTGTGGTGCACGTCAACGCGGGGGCGGCGGCCCTGGTGGCGGCCCTCGTGCTGCGGACGCGTAAGGATTACGGGCGGCAAGCGCTCCTTCCACATAACGTGCCGTTTGTGCTGCTGGGCGCGGGGCTGCTGTGGTTCGGCTGGTTCGGCTTCAACGGCGGCAGCGCCCTTGGCGCCAACGGCCTGGCCGCCCTCGCCTTCGTCAACACGATGCTGGCGCCCGCCGCCACCATCGTGGTGTGGACGCTCATCGACTACACGCGGACGGGCAAGGTGACGGCGGTGGGCGCGGCGACGGCCATCGTGGTGGGCCTGGTAGCCATTACGCCGGCGGCGGGCTTCGTCTCGCCTATCTCGGCGCTCGCCCTCGGCGGCATCGCGGCCCTGCCCAGCTACTACGCCATCCAGTGGCGCGCCCGCACCAAGCTCGACGATTCGCTCGACGTCTTCGCGGCGCATGGCGTCGGCGGCATCACGGGCGCGCTTCTGACGGGCGTCTTCGCCGAGGCGGCGTGGAACGGCAGCACCGACGGGCTCCTCTTCGGCAACCCGATGCAGTTCGTCATTCAGACCGTCTCTGTCATCGCGGTCTTCGCCTACAGCGGCCTGCTCACCTTCGGCATCCTCAAGGCGATGAGCCTGGTGACGGACCTGCGCGCCGATGCCAAAGCCGAGGGGCTGGGCATGGACATTATCAACCACGGCGAGGAAGCCTACACCGACGGCGAGGGCGCCATCCTCCTGCTCGACGACGAGATGACGACGCCCGCGCCCGTACCGGCCCCCGTCCGCAAGCTGGAGCCGGCGGTAGCGTGAAGCTGATGCGTGAGGGTGCTTGCCTCAATGGTCCAGTAGGGCACCCTCACGTTTCACGTTTCAATCCCTCTTTTCAATCGAAAATTGCGCTTCACCACCCATGAAACTCATCAAAGCCATCATCCGGCCCGACAAACTTAACGACGTGTTGAAGGTGCTCTTCCGGGCCGACGTGCGCGGGCTGACCGTGACGCGTGTGCGCGGCCACGGGGGGGAGACCGAGCCGGTGGAAACCTACCGGGGCACGACCGTCAAGATGGAGCTGGCTGAGAAGATCCAACTCGACATCGGCGTCTCCGAGGCGTTCGTCGAGCTGACCGTGCAGGCCATCCTCGCGGCGGCCCGTACGGGGGAAGTGGGCGACGGGAAGATCTTTGTCTTGCCGGTGGAGAAGGTCTATCGCATCCGCACCGGCGAAGAGGACACCGCTGCCGTCACTCCGGTGGAGGCGGTAGGGGTGTAAGCGCTGTTCTTAGAGCAGGAGAGGCTACGAATCGGCGAGACGACGAATTCAAGAGGACTTGCTGGTCTTCTCATTGTCGATTCTTCGTTTACTTGCGTCAGTGGTGCTATGCGCTCGTGTCTTCCATTCCTCGATTCTTCCACTCGTCCATTTTCCCCTCAAGCGCTGCCCGGACCCGGTCTCGCCGCTGCTGCAAAGCATCGCTGAGTTCGACGGGGTAGGGTGGGGTCACTTCTTCGAGGGCGTAGAGGCAGTCCGGCAACTTGCCGAGGGCGGTGCGGGCGTGGGTGCGGATGGCGTTGAGGGAGCGACGGCCGGCCTCGGTGCGCTCGCCGCCGCGCATCACGCAATGTAGCAAGGTCTCGCCGTCCAGGTGCTCTTTTTCGGTGGCGATCACGTCGCGAGCGATTTCCCCTTGCTCGTAGAAGCGGAAGAGCTGTTTGCGGCCCGGCAGGTTCGACTTTTCCTTCGACAGCTTCATCCGTCCGCGCCCGGCGTAGCTGCTAAGCTTGTAGGCCGTGTCCAGGTACGGTTGGTCGGCGAGGGTGCCCATCCGGGTGCCCACGCCGAAGCCGTCGATAGGCGCTTCTTTTTCGAGCAGGGCGGCGATGGCGTGCTCGTCGAGGCTGCTGCTGGCGAAGATCTTTACTTCATCCAATCCTGCCTCATCCAGCAGCCGGCGCGCCTCTTTGGCGAGATCGGCGAGGTCGCCCGAGTCGAGGCGGACGGCGCCGACGTTGAACGCCGTGCCCATTTCCGCTTGTAATTCGATCACCTTGCGGATGCCGGCGAGCGTGTCGTAGGTATCGACGAGGAGGGTGGTGCCGGGATAGAGGCGGGCGAAAGGGCGGAAGGCCTCCGCCTCTCCGTCGTGCGCCTCGATATAACTGTGCGCCATCGTGCCCGTGACCTCCATACCCAGGAGGTGCCCCGCCAGCACATTCGACGTGGCCGGCATTCCGACGATGTGGTAGGCGCGGGCGGCGCGCATCGCCGCGTCCGTGCCGTGCATCCGCCGCATCCCGAAGTCCACCACCGTCCGGCCCTGCGCGGCCCGCATCACGCGCACCGCCTTCGAGGCGATCCCCGTCTGAAACGTGATCTGGTTGAGTAAAAAAGTCTCGACGAGTTGGGCCTGTCCGATGGGCGCCACCACCTCCAGGATCGGCTCGTTGGCGAAAACCGGCGTGCCCTCGGCCACGGCGTACACGTCCCCGGTGAAGCGAAAATCAGCCAGGTAGTCGATGAAGTCCGACGCGAATTGCGGAAGCGCGGCGAGGTAGGCGAGGGCAGCGTCGGTGAATTGGAGCGTTTCGAGGTAATGCAGCGTTGTATCGAGGCCGCAGGCGACGAGGAAGTTGCGGTTTCGTAGACGCCGCACGAACAGGTCGAAGACGGCCTCGCCCTCCATGCCCTCGCGGTAATACGCCTGAAGCATGGTGAGCTGGTAGAGGTCGGTGAAGAGCGCGGCGTTGTCGTCATTGACCCAGAGGGGGGCGGCCATAAACGGCAGAGCGTAGGGTGAGAGGGCGGCAAGAGAAAGAAAATACAGAACCCAGACCAGCCTGGTAGCCTGAATCACTCGCATAAAAAAATTCGTGGCAATCATGTTGACATGAAAGTAATTCATGTCTATCTTCGTGACGTGAAAGAGATCGAAACGACACGCCGGTACCGCATGAAGGCGCGCGCCGAGGCGGCGGAGCAGACGCACCGCGACATCCTCGACGCCACCATCGCCCTATGGCGCGAACTGCATCCGAACGATATCACGCTGGAGGCCGTCGCCGAGCGTGCCGGGGTGTCTGTGCGGACTATCATGCGGCGCTTCGGCTCGAAGGACGGCCTCTACGAAGCGTGCCTGCAGGAGGACCCGGCCGGCATTGGGCAGGCGCGGGATCGCGTGCCGGTGGGAGACGTCGAAGCGGCGCTGACCGTGCTGCTGGATCACTACGAGCGCGACGGCGATGCCGTGGTCCGCATGCTCCTGCTGGAGGAGCAGATGGACTTCGCCCGCCAGTTCGCACAGATGGGGAGAGGCTACCACCGGGCCTGGTGCGCCCGTGTCTTCGCTCCCTTCCTCCCGCCGCCCGAAGAGGCCACCTACCCCACTCGTCTTGATGCGTTCGTGGTGGCCACCGACCTGTACCTCTGGAAACTCCTCCGGCGCGATGTGGGGCGCTCTCCGGACGAGACGCGCCAGGCGATGCGTCTCCTGCTCGACGGCCTGATTGCACGCGCTTGAATCTTAGATCCCATGACAACTCCTCGTTCCTACCTTTTTGTGACCTGGGAAGGTGGCGGCAACGTACCGCCCGTCCTCGGCGTGGCGCGCCGCCTCGCCGCGCGCGGCCACCGCGTTCGGGTACTTGCCGAGCCCTGCCTGCAGGAGGCCGTCGAAGCAGCGGGTTGCGCCTTCGTTCCCTTCCTCCGCTATTTTAACCGGACCGACCGGACCGTCGATCTGATTCAGGATTGGGACGCCGGCTCTTCCCCGAAGGACCTGCGCGAGGGACTCGACCGGCTTTTCTTCGGTCCGGCCCGAGACGTGGCCGAGGAGACGAAGCAGGTGCTGGAGGCCGAGCCGACCGACGTGGTAGCAGCCGATGTGATGATGGTGGGGTCGCTCATCGCGGCCGAGGCGGCGGGGGTGCCGCGCGTGGTGCTGTTCCACATGCCCGAGTACCTGCCCGGCCCCGGCAAGCCCGCCGCCGGTGCGGGTTTTCTGCCGGCCCGCGGCCTGCCCGGTCGCCTTCGGGACCGGCTGTTCAACACACTTTTCGAGCGCGTCCTACGCGGATTCGCGCCCGCCCTCAACGTCCTCCGTGCCGAATTCGGGCTGGCGCCCATCGAGAGCCCCCTCGCGCTCTATCACAAGGCCGACCGGCGGCTCATCCAGACGAGCGAAGCCTTCGATTTCCCCATCACGCCGGCCCCGCCCAATGTCCGCTACGTCGGCCCCGTGCTTGATGAGCCGGACTGGGCGGCGCCCTGGCGGAATCCCTGGAAGGACGAGGACCCGCGCCCGCTCGTCGTGGTGGGACTGGGGAGCACGTTTCAGAACCAGCGGGGCGCCATCGAGCGGGCGGTGGCGGCGCTGGGCGGGCTGCCGGTGCGCGGCCTCGTCACGCTTGGCCCTGCGATGGCGGGGGAGACAATCGTGGCGCCGGAGAACGTCGAGGTGGTCGCCACCGCGCCGCACGGGAAGGTCTTCCCCCACGCCGACGCGGTGGTGACGCACGCAGGGCACGGCACGGTGATGCGCGCTCTGGCAAACGGCCTGCCCCTGGT
>JAHEMB010000709.1 GCA_024643915.1 Rhodothermaceae bacterium
CTTCTTTACGTGGATGGCGGCGGGCGACCTGACGGTCGACTTCGCCTACCGGATCGATGAGCTGTCGCTCATCATGACGCTCATCGTGACGGGCGTCGGCGGGGTGATCCACCTCTACAGCACGGGCTACATGCATGGCGACGACGGGTACTGGCGCTTCTTCGCCTACCTGAACCTGTTCATCTTCGCCATGCTCAACCTCGTCCTCGGCGACAACCTGCCGGTGCTGTTCCTCGGCTGGGAGGGCGTGGGGCTGTGTTCGTATTTGCTTATCGGCTTCTGGTACACCGACCTGCGCAAGAGCGAGGCCGCCAATAAGGCGTTCATCGTCAACCGCATCGGCGACTTCGCCTTTCTGATGGCGATGTTTCTCCTCTTCCGTGAACTCGGCGGGCTGGATTTCGACACGGTGCTGGGCGGCGTGGAGACGCTCGATCAGGGGGCGCTCAACTGGATCGTCCTCCTGCTCTTCTTCGGGGCCACGGGCAAGAGCGCGCAGATCCCACTTTTCGTGTGGCTGCCCGACGCCATGGCGGGGCCTACGCCTGTCTCCGCGCTTATCCACGCCGCCACGATGGTGACGAGCGGCCTCTACCTCCTCGCCCGCCTCTCAACCCTCGTCCTCGCCGCGCCTACCATGATGGCCCTCGTCGCCATCATCGGTGCCCTCACGGCGATTGTCGCTGCCACCATCGCCATCACGCAGAACGACATCAAGCGCGTCCTCGCCTACTCGACGGTTTCCCAACTTGGCTATATGTTTATGGCAGCGGGCGTGGGCGCCTTCTTCGTGGCGATCTTCCACGTGATGACGCACGCCTTCTTCAAGGGCTGCCTCTTCCTCGGCTCCGGCAGCGTCATCCACGGCATGCACGAGGTGGAGCACGAACTGGAGCACGCCGCGCACGGCCATGATCCCGACGCCGAAGCACCGGACAAGCATCTCGCGGCGACGGAGGCCCACCAGCAGCCCTTCGACCCGCAGGACATGCGGACGATGGGCGGCCTCAAGAAATACATGCCGCAGACGCGCTGGACCTTCCTCATCGCCACCCTCGCCATTGCCGGGGTGCCGCTGCTGGCGGGCTTTTTCTCGAAAGACGAGATTCTGTTCAAGGCCTTCGAGTTCGGCTACGAGGGGCACGGCTACGCCTGGTTCGTCTGGGTCATCGGCATCGTGACGGCCCTGCTGACGGCCATCTACATGACGCGCTGCTACGTCCTCACCTTTGAGGGCGAGGAGCGCTGGCCGCGCAGCGACGAATTCAAGCCGCACGAGTCGCCCGCGTCGATGACGATCCCGCTGTGGATCCTCGCGGGGCTGTCCGTGGTGGGTGGTTTCCTCGGGTTGCCTGCTGTTTTCGGGGAGGACGCGAACTGGATCCATCATTACCTGGGCGCGCCATACGGCGGGCCCGTGGCCGAGGCCGAGGCGGTGCATCATGTGGGTCTGGGCATCGAGTGGGGCCTGCTGATCCTGGGCGCGGTCATCGCCCTGGCCGGCGTTGCTTTTGCCTGGATGTTCTGGAGCAAACACCGCCTCGCCGCCGACGACAAGGTGCGGAACGCTTTCGGCCCGCTCTACCGCCTGTGGCAGGGCAAATACTACCTCGACGAACTCTACGACCGGACGGTGGTGCAGCCCCTCCTCCGCAGTTCCTACGACGGCCTCGCGCCCTTCGATGAGAAGGTGGTGGACGGCGCCGTCAACGGCCTGGCCCGCTCGGCGCGTGGCTTCAGCGGGGTGCTGCGGGTCCTCCAGACGGGGGTGGTGCAGAACTACGCCATGGCGATTGTCCTCGGTGTAGTGCTCGTCATCGTCCTCATGCTGTTTGTGTGATCCGTGCTTGGGACGCTCACTGCGTTCGCTTTAGTGCTTTGTTCTTGGGAAAAGGCCGACG
Organism: Rhodothermaceae bacterium; assembly: GCA_024643915.1. Classification (GTDB taxonomy): domain Bacteria; phylum Bacteroidota; class Rhodothermia; order Rhodothermales; family JAHEMB01; genus JAHEMB01. Next base: position 1,902 of record JAHEMB010000709.1, read on the forward strand.
TTTGATGCCCCAAAGAACTAAGCACGAAGAACGAAGAACGAAGAACAAAATATGCCGATAGTCTCAATCGTCATCTTCCTCCCGCTCGTCGGGGCGCTGGCCACCCTCCTGGTGCGGGGGGTGGAGGCGGTGCGGTGGACGGCCCTCGCCACCACCACCGTCACCTTCCTCGTCTCGCTCCTGCTGTGGACGGGCTACGACCCGGCCGTCAGCACGGCGCTGACGCCGCAGCTTGCCGAGATCGTGCCGTGGTTCGGCCTGCTGGACATCAAATACTTCGTCGGCATCGACGGGCTAAGTTTACTGCTCGTGCTGCTGACGACGCTCCTCGGCCCCATCGTCGTCCTCTCCTCCTGGACCTACATCGCCAAGCAGCAGAAAGGCTACTACACGCTCCTACTGATTTTGCAGACGGGCGTGACGGGCGTCTTCACCTCGTTCGACCTGTTCCTCTTCTACATCTTCTTCGAGTTGACGCTCATCCCGATGTACTTCATCATCGGGATCTGGGGCGGGGAGAACCGGATTTACGCCGCCGTTAAGTTCGTGCTCTACACGCTCGTCGGCTCCCTGCTGATGCTCGTGGCGATCCTCTACCTCGGCTACGAGGCCGGGGCCATCGTCAACAGCGGCGTTTTCACGACCGACTGGTACAAGCTCCTCGCGTTCGACGTGCCGTGGCGGGATCAGACGTGGCTGTTTTTCCTCTTCGCGCTCTCGTTCGCCATCAAGGTGCCGCTGTTTCCGTTCCACACGTGGCTGCCCGACGCGCACGTGCAGGCGCCCACGGGCGGCTCGGTGATCCTGGCGGGAGTGCTGCTGAAGATGGGCACCTAC
>JAHEMB010000710.1 GCA_024643915.1 Rhodothermaceae bacterium
TGATGGAGATGGTTTTCTCGTAGAAAAACGATGGAAACGTACGCGACGTGAGAAACCAGAGCGAGCAGGCTTTCAGCGAGCAGCATTAAGCTTTTTCTCAGCAAGCTGACCGCTGATCGCTGACGACTGACCGCTTCAAGATAACACTTCCTCCATCGCCGCCCGCACCCCCGCCTCGAACAACCGCGCGCCGCCCTGCGAGGGGTGGCGGACGTAAGCGCCCTCGGCCCCGATCTTCCGCAGCGCGTGCTCGGCCTTCCGCCCCACCGCCAGGATACGCGCGGGCCGCAGGATCTCCAGCAGAGCTGCTAGCACGTCGCCGTAGGCGGCCACTTCGCGGTTCGTCGGGTTGCGAATGGAGAGGGGCTCGCCGGGGCGGTGCGGGTGGTAGGGCACGCTGTTCCAGGTGAAGAAGTGGGGGAAGTAGGGCCGCAGCACCCGCCAGTAGATCTTCGAGCTGTACTCGGCGTGCGGCGCTTCCGCCGTGCTCGACCGATGCCCGGAGACGGGGAAGCCCTCCTCGACGAGCTGGGCCTCGCTGACGAGCGGGACGCCCGAGAACCGGCAGCCCCACGGCCCCGGCGCCTCGGCCAGCAGAAAAACCGGCGGGCGCTTTGTGTAGGCCCCCAGGTAGCGGCGCAGGTTGCCCCGGCGGATGGTCGGCGCATCCGGCAGGTCGAACGCCTCGTGCCGGTCGCGGTAGGGGTTGAACAGACTTTCCGTCGAGGCGGCGGGGAAGAGGTCTTGCTCGAACAGATGCCAGGCGGCGTCGAGGAGCATAATCGAAAATGACTTGGAGACGGCTTGGATCTCTACGGAGAGAAAGGTATGTTGGAGGCGACCGTCCGTTCCACGCACCCTCCTTTCAGCCGATCATGGAAACACAGACCCCATCGCACACCGTCTCCACCCTCAGCCCGGAGCCCATCACCGCCGCCACGCCCGTCTTCTTCGAGATCCTGCGGACAGCACGCGAGATGACGGGCTGGCTCAAGTTCCTCGGCGCCGTCAGCTTCCTCTACGGCGCCCTGCTGGCCGTCACCATCGTCGGCCTCGTCATCGCGTGGCTGCCGCTGTGGATGGGCGTGCTGCTGTTCCAGGCCGGCGCCGCTGCGGAGAAAGGCTACGACCAGGACCTGCTGACGATGATGATGAAATTCAAGACCTACTTCATGGTGCAGGGCGTCCTTATCATCGTCTCCCTCGTCGTCGGCCTCCTCGCCATGATGATCGCCGGCACCGCGATGTTGGCGTTTTTGAGCGAGATGGGAAATTTCTAGGGAGACATGAGGCGTGAGGGGGCTCGCCTTCAGCTTTTCCCTCCTCGCTCCCCTCATCCCCCGGCCGCTTCCAAGCATTTGCCGTGGAAAGCGCGGCGGACGGCCTTCGGGTCGTTGAGGGCGTCGAAGAAAGCGTCGAGGTATTCGGCGGAGCGCGCGGCCACCTTCGGATCGAGGTGGGGGAAATCGCGGAAGAGGGCGGTGAGGGCGGGGCGCTTTTTGTGAAAGCGAGCAAAGGCAGCGTCGAACTCGGCTTCGGAGCGGCAGAAGCCCATGAAGAGCCGCTCGCGCACCGAGCGTAGGCCAAGCTTCGGATCGGGGACGGCATAGGGCGCATCAACCAGGCCGGCCCAGTCGAAATCGTACGGCAGGGCGACGAGGGCGCCGTCCTTCTTCACGGCCATCGTCTTGATGTTGTGGCGGGTCGTCACGCCCCAATCAGAATTGCCGATCATGTACTGAAAGACGGCCATGAGCGTGGTCAGCTCGCGGTGGGCGGCTTCGGGATGGACGACGATGCCGTCGAGGATCCGCCCGCTGTTGCGCTTCGCTACGTCGTCGTCGTCTTCAATGAGGAACGCGAAGTGGGTAACGGGGCGCCGCCGCCGCGCGGTATCGACGTAGGTGAGGCGGACGAGGCGAACGCGGAAGCTGAAATCGGTGAGGAGGTTGTAGGCACGGTAGATCAGGTACTCCTGCAGCACGCGCTGCTCGTAGGCCGCCGAGCCGTCCTGGCAATGGGTGACGAGCTTCACCCTGCCCTGCCCCTCGAAGGGCGTTCCCTCGGTCGGCACGCCGCGAAAGTCGAAGCGGAGCGGCGGCACGTCGCACCCCAGGCGATGCAAGCGATAGTGGCCGCGCGTCCGCACCCACACCTCGATCTCGCGCACGGCGCCCCCGGAGGTCCGATACGTCAGGAGGGCGGGGTGGGCGGGCCGGTCCTCCTCGCGATCCCGTAAGATCGGCTTGAGGTCCGCCGCCAGCGTCAGTTCCAGCAGGGCGTCGTCGGCGAAGAGGGGCGTGCTGCCGACCGGCTGCGCGTGTGCCGCAGGAAAAAGGCCGACGAGGCACAGAAGGAGAAAGAGAACGACCGTGACGTGTGCTCGCATTACGGGCCTCCGCAGCTTCGTCCAGGCAGGTTCGAGGAAAAGATAGGCAACGCGGCTTTCGCACGCATCACGCTTTCCTCTTCCTACAGATGAAACCTTGAGGATAGGCCACGGGCGGGGAGCGGGGTCCATAAAAAAGGAAGAGCCTGGCACGTGCGCGCGTGCCAAGCTCAGGTCCACTTCAACCACCCATCAGCGGACATACCCTGTGCAGGATGATTAGGACGGCATCCCTTCGGCGTTATCCACGCCGTTGGTATGATGGCCGTTGCGCGGGGCTGCGGTGCGGTCGGACTTGAGGCTCGGGCCGACGGCGACGTGGTGCGCTGCCAGGGGGCCTTTCACCTC
>JAHEMB010000059.1 GCA_024643915.1 Rhodothermaceae bacterium
TACAGGCAGCATGGGCTACTTCGCGGTTGAGGAGGGAGGGGGAAAACGAGGGCGGCCTCAAAGTAGGAAACGCTAACGATGGGAGCAAGGACTGATTGCGTGTGGGAAGGAGGAGCGGAAAGCAGGGAGCGAAACCGCCAGGTTACCCAAAGAAAAGCCGGGACAGGGGAGCGGGAAAGCATTCCACGAAGCAGTCAGCCGACGAGGCGGCCTGAGAGCCAGAAGGTGCCGCTGACGCAAGCACCGGCGGGTGGCAGGGTTTCGAGCAGGTCGGGATCGGCCACCACGTCGAAGACGGCGCTGGGGAGGACGACATCCAGCCAAACGAAAGCTGCGCCGGTCAGTTTATTGGTACGCTCCTGGGCGGCGCGCACCTCGCCGGTGAAAGAGGCGAGGGCGGGGGACGGCTTGATGGGTGCGCCTTCGAGGGTGACCGCGCCAACGGGCACGAAGGCAGAGGGCGGGGTCACCGGGGCGGCGGTAAGGGCTTCTTTCGCCGCGAACACCTGGAGCGTGTGGGCGAAGGCGGCTACCTGCGCCACGGCCTCGTAGGGCAAGCGGAGGTCGGCGTAGCGCAGAAAGTCGGGGGCATCGAATACGAGCGGGTGCAGGGCAGCCTCCTGATCGTCCTCCAGTGTCAGCTCGGCCCGAAATGCGCCGTCGAAGGGCGACTCGCCGGGGCGGGTGATCTGGCGTGTCAGCTTCACCGGCACGCGGTTCTTCCCGGCGAAGTGCGGGCTCATCCCGACGACCTGGTTGCGGTCGTTCACTTGGAGCCACAACTCTGCGCCCGAAGGGCACGACCAGCGCAGGTAGAGGCCCTCGTCCACCTCGTATTGCATCGTCTCTTCGTCATTCACCACCCGCCGCGCCAGCCGGGCAAACGCCTCGCGGGAGGCAATGGGAATTCCGATAGAGGAGAGGTGACTCGGCATGCAGGAGGGTGGAGGGGCAATCGAAAGGGAAGGACGGAACGGACGAGGTGGGTAAGCTGTGATCCCCGGTCGTTATTTGCGATTCGTCCCGTCGCTTTCGAGGAGGCGGGTGATGACGTCGACAGGGGAGATGCGGTCGGCGTCGGCGTTGAAGTTGGTGACGATGCGGTGCCGCAGCACGGGCACGGCGATGCGGTGGACGTCCTCGATGAGGGGTGTGAGGCGGCCGTCGAGGGCGGCCAGGGCCTTGGCGCCGAGGATGAGGTATTGGGAGGCGCGCGGGCCGGCGCCGTAGCTCAGGTAGTTGTTCACAAAGTCCGGTGCCGCCTCTCGGCCGGGCCGCGTACGTTTGACGAGGTTCACAGCGTGCTTGATCACGTTGTCGGCCACCGGCACGTTGCGGATGAACTCCTGGAAGGCCAGCAGCTCCTCGCCTGTCATCACGGGCTGCACCTGTACGCGCCGCGCCGCTGTTGTCTTGCGCACCACCTCCACTTCCTCGTCGAAGCTCGGGTAATCGAGCCAGAGGTTGAGCATGAAGCGGTCGAGCTGGGCCTCCGGGAGGGGGTAGGTGCCTTCCTGCTCAATGGGGTTCTGCGTGGCGAGGACGAAGAACGGCTCGTCGAGGATGAACGTCTGGCCCGCCGCCGTCACGTGGTGCTCCTGCATCGCCTCCAGCAGGGCCGCCTGCGTCTTGGGGGGCGTCCGGTTAATCTCATCGGCCAGGACGACGTTGGCGAAGACTGGCCCGTGGACGAACTTGAACGCGCGCCGCCCCGTCTGCGTGTCCTCCTCGATGATCTCCGTTCCGGTGATGTCGCTCGGCATCAGGTCCGGGGTGAACTGGATGCGGTTGAACTTGAGGTCGAGCGCGTCGGCGAGGGTGTGGATGAGGAGTGTCTTGGCGAGGCCGGGCACGCCAATAAGCAGGACGTGCCCGCGCGAGAGGAGGCTGACAATGATCTGCTCGACGATCTCCTGCTGCCCGACGATCACCTTACCGATCTCGTCGCGGATCCGGCGGTAGCCGTCGTGGAGGGCATCAAGCGTGGCTGGATCGGTGGTGGAGGGGGCCGTCTTCTGGGCAGCTTCGGGCATATCTATTTACGTGTGAACGGGTGGACGGGTGGAAGAATGGACGAAAGGGTGAAGGCGTGGAGCGTTCAACCGCCCACACCTTCACCCGTCCATACGTAAGGGCGTCACTTCGTCGAGGCGACGGAGAGGTCTTCGGCCTTGCCGCGCACCTCAATGTAGACGTCCTCGCGTAGCCGAGCGAGCCACTCACTGATCACCTTCGCCCGCTTCTCTTGAAGGGCGAGCTGTTCGATGCGCTCGTAATCTGTGCTGATGTCGATGCGGTGTTCAGGCACGCGCCGCTGGAGCTTGATGATGTGGTAAGCGGGCTTGCCGTCGAGCAGCTCCACCGGGGCGGGCGGGCTGATCTGGCCCACATCGAGCGTGTCGAGTGTGCCCTGCCAGGTGGGGCCGAGGGCCTGGAGGAACAGGTCGCGCTCGCCCGAACGCGGGTCGATCACGCGCCCGCCGAGCTGGGCGGTCGCCTCTTCCTCGGAGTACCGCTTCGCCATCAACTCGAACGGTTGCCCCTGCACCAGAATCGAGTCGCGGACAGTGCTGAGGAGGCCGATGGCTTCGGTCGGGTCAGACGCACTCTCATCGAAGGAGATGAGGATGTGGTTGAGGTCGACGAGGTCGCCGCGCCGGTCGTTGACGCGGAGGATGTGGAGACCAAACTGCGTCTCGAAGGGCTGCGAGACTTCGCCGGGGGGCATGTTCGACGCCACCGCCGCGAACTCGGGCACGAAATCGCTCAGGCGCCCCTCTCCGTAGTGGCCGCCGTCCGGCGCCGAGCCGGGGTCGTCCGAAAAAGCCTTGGCCAGATCCTCGAACGCGCCGCCGCCCACCACGATGGAGTCGCGGATGGCGGTAATGATCTCCATGGCCTCATCACGGGCCTCCTGCGAGATGGCGGGGTAGCGAACGATGTGGGCCACACGGACGATATCGGGGAGGGTCGGGAGGGAGTCGGTGGGGAACTGGTTGAACCACGAACGCACCTCGGTCGGCGTGATCTGGATCTTCTGCACCTTTCGGCTCTGGATCTGCTCGGCCAGCAGGCGGTCGCGGAACTGCTCGCGGAGGTCGGCCTTGATCTGGAGGAGGCTCTTGCCGTAGATCTCTTCGAGGCGGGCCTCACTACCCACCTGGGCCCTGAGTTGGGCGATGCGCTGGTCCATCGACTGCTCCACCTGATCGTCGCTGACGATGATGGTGGTGTCGCGCTCGGCGTGGACGACGAGCACCTGCTGGTCGATGAGCTGGTTGAGGGCCTCCACCCAGAGGGCCTCGGTGTACTGCATCTGGCGCTGCTGCATCACGCCGAGGAGGAAGCCGTCGACGTCGGAACGCAGTACGATCTCGTCGCCTACGATGGCAACTATCTCGTCGATCACCTGCTCGTCCTGCGCCTGCGCCGAAAGGGCGAAGAGGGGCAGGGCAAGGAGCGCCGTCAACAGCAGGAGGGGGATTCGAAAAAGGGTCATTTCGGTGCTATAGAAAAGGAAATAATGGCGATGTGTAGGGCGCGGCGGTGCAAGAAAAACGCGGGGCGCGGGGGGATTATTGCCGGGCATGAAAAACGTGAGGGCGCTGGGGAATCGGGGTCGCAGCACCCTCACGTTTTGCCAAGGTGTTCCACTCCCTCACGGTCGTCTCATGCGCAGGGACCAGGGCGGGGAAAACGGTGAAATCTCACTGCATCTCCAGGTCCTCGCGCGCCAGCGCTTCACTCCTGAGCCGTTGAACCTGACGTGCATAGATCTGTTTCCGCGCCTGGATGGTGAGGCGGCGCTCCAACTCGGCCCGCACCCAGGCGATCTGTGGCAGTGATCCGGCCGAGGCTCGCTCGGCGACCTGAAGGAGGTGATAGGCGCCGTCCGCCTCGATAAGCGGGGCGATACGGTTTGTCTCCAGCCCTTCGAGTGCGGCCCGGAGCGCGGGGCGGGTCATAAATAATTGACTCTCCGGGTATAAATTCGACGCGAGGCTGAGGGCGCCTTCGGGGTCGGCGGCGAAGCGGCGGACGAGGCGGGGCCAGAGCGCCTCGGCGGCGCCCGCAATGACGGCGTCCTGGAGCAGCCGGCGGGCGAGGGCAGCGGAGTCGGGGTTGGCGTGGGCGAGATAGCGGACGCGCACGTACGGCTCGCGCAGGCGGAACTGGTTCTTGTTCTGCTCGAAGTAGGCCGACAGTTCGGCCTGCTGCGGCGCGGCGGTCTGGTCCTCGTAGAGGCGCGAGAGGAGGGCGCTCACAAGGACGGAGCGCTCATTCTGTTCGAGTTGATGCTGCACCTCGGGCTCGCCGAGGAGCCCCCGGCGGCGAGCCTCCTGGAAAAGCAACTCGTTCGTCACCCACTGCTCGACGATTTGCCGCCGCGCCTCTACACTGTCCTGCATGGGCGGGAGGGAGGAGAGGGCCTGGCTCACCTCCTCCGCCGTCAGGTACTCCGTGCCGACACGCGCCACGTAGTCGTCGCGTTGCGGCCCGCCGCCGCAAGCCGCCAGCAGCCCCGCCAGCAGCGCCATCGCTATCGCCTGTCGAAGCGCCATCTTGGCTAGATTCCGGTTTACGGTTCTCGGTTGAAGGTACGTGTGCGCGAAGTGGTGAAGGGTCTCTCTGGCGTGGATGGTGCTCCTGCGTCCCCTCCCGCGACGGGAGAGGGACAGGGGGAGGGTGTCCCTTCCGCTCTCTTCAGCCGGTTTCCTCCCTCACGCTGGCTCTCTCCCACCAGGAGAGAGAGAGGACCGCTGTGCTGCCTCGTGCCCTGTAAGGCAGCTTCATCGCTTTCCGCTCACCCACGCGATTGAAAGCGTGAAACCGTAAACCGGAAACCTCTCATTGCGTGGCAGTAGAGGAGGCAGGGGCCGCCTCTCCGGCGAAGGCGCGGGTGAGGCGGTCGGGGAAAGTGCGCACGTTGTAGTGGTCGCGCAGGCGGGCGATGAGGCGGTCTTCAAGCACCTGCTGATAGTCGCTCGTCACTTCGGTGCGGGCTTCCGCAAACGTCTTGGGGCGGGCCGCCTCCATGCCGTCGTGGACGAGCAAGAGGTGACCGTTCTGATAAGGCAACACCCCCGTGCGTTCGCCTTCGCCGAGGGAAAATGCGCGGTCGTAGACCGACTCCGTGCGGCCCGCGACCAGCATCGTGTCCATGCGCACCGAGGCGAGCGTATCGGCGGCGATCTCGGCGGCGAGCGCCGCGATGGAGGCGCCGGAAGCCAGGCGGGTGTCGAGGGCTTGCAGGGCGGAGTCCGACGAGCTGTAGAATTCGATCAGGCGCGTGCGTTCGGGGAATCGATACGCGTCGGCGTGGGCCTGGAAGTAGGTTTCGAGAGCAACTGTGTCCTGCGCCGCCGCCGTCCACACCGAGTCCTCCATCAGGCGGAAGAGCAGCAGGCCGTCACGAAACTCGTCCATCAGCACCCGGAACTCTTCGTTACGCCCTTCGAGGGCGGCGGCCTCGTAGTCGATGGCTTTGTTGTTCAAGAACTGCTCGACGATAGTGACGACCTGCGCTTTGGGGTTGGCCTGGCGCTGGAAGCGGTGTGCCTGGCCGAAGTCGCGGAGCTGGCCAAAGGTGTAGGTCGAATCGCCGAGCGTGGCGATGGGGTGGAACCGGACATCCGCCGGCCACTCGTTGCTGACAAGCTGGTAGTGGATCGAGTCGGCGGAGACGCCTTCGAACTGCTGAAGGACGAAGGCGGTGTCGATGGTGCCGCCGCGCCGCTCACGGGCCGCCTCGGCAAACTGCTGCTCGGCACGCTGCGCGCGGGGCAATCGGGATACTTCCTTCTTCAACTCCTCGTAGGACGCCTCGTAGTTGTCGAGTTTTTTGCGGTCGAGCAGCTGGATGAGGTGATAGCCGTAAGGCGTCAGGACGATCTCCGAGAGGTCGCCTTCGTTTTCGAGGGCGAAGGCAACATCCTTAAACGAAGCCACCAGCGGCTGGTCGGCGCGGATCCAGCCCACGTCGCCGCCGCGTCCCTTGCTCGACGGGTCCACCGAATACCGCCGGGCGAGCTCGCCAAAGTCCGCCCCGGCGGCGATTTTCGCCTTGAGATCCTCCAATTGGGCGCGCACGCTGGCCGAGTCCTCCGGCGTTTGCCCTTCCGGCTGCATCATGATGTGCGCCACGCGCACGTCGGGCTGAGCGGGCTTGCGGGCGTGGACATAGAGGAGGTGGTAGCCGAACTGGGTGCGGATGATGGCGGAGAGGCTATCGACGGGTGTGTCGTAGGCAGCATCCTCGAAGGCCTCCACCATCCGGCCCGCGCTGAAAAAGCCGAGCCGCCCGCGATGGCCGGGGTTGCCCTCTGGTCGCTGCGCCGACGGATCTTCGGAATGGCGCGCTGCCATCTCGCCGAAGTCGACGCCCTGCCGGATGGAGTCGGCGATGGCGGCGAGTTTGTTGTAGGCGGCAAGGGTGTCGGCGGGCGCGGCGTCTGCCTCGACGCGGAGGAGGATGTGGCTGGCGTCGATCATCTCCTGCCGCTTCTCGTAGAGGTCGCGGACGATGGGTTCGACCACCTCCTGTTCGAGCAGGTAGGGCCGGGCCAGGTTCGCCCGGTAGTCGAGGATCTCACGCCGCAGAGTCGAATCTTCGTGCAGGCCGGCCTCGCGTGCCGCCAGCACTTTCAGGCGGAAGTTGACGTAGCGATCGAGGAAATCCTGATAGGCTTCCAGCGAGTCGTCTGCCGCGGCTTCGCGGCTGCCCAGAGTACGGGCGTAGCGCTCCTCAAAGGCGTCGAGCGTCAGCGTCTGACCGGCGAAAAGGGCCACCACGTCCAGGTTGGCGGCTTCCATCGAGCGGGTGGCGCGCTGCGCGCCTCCGCACCCGGCACCGACGGCCAGGACGAGCAGCAGCAGGGAGAAAAGGCGGGTAGAAAAGCGGTACTTCACCATGACGTTCATTATCGATGAATGGGGGATGGCGCGAAAGGTGATGAGCGTGCCAAACAGCCCCCAAACATAGCGCATGAAGGCGCCTGGCGCAATGCAATTTTCTTCAAAGACTCCCCATATAGCCGGAGACACCCGGCGAGTTTTGCCCTTGGCCGAAAATTAACGCTGAAACGTGAGGTGTGAGGAGCCTGCCCCGATTCTGTTTTTGGGGTGGGGGAGCTGATGCGAAGGGCTTGCTGCTCCTGTTCCATGCGGATTTGGTGTGAGTGGAGAGATTTGTCTGAAACACGACCTGTGCGGCGGTTTCACGGGCTCGCAAGGAGAGTGCCTAACAAACCTCCTCGCGGTTTGCCCGTGGCAGCACCAGCGCCTGCCGGCGTCACGCTGCTTCGACGGGCTTGAAGCCCGCCAGCATCGCGTTTCTTGGCAGACGACGGTCCGCTCACGCTCGCTATCACGTTTGTTTTTGTTAGGCACTCTAAATGACAGGTCCCTCGACTACGCTCGGGATGACAAAGAGGAGGAGGAACTTGAATCTCAAAAACTGGCAGTCTCACGAACGCATCACGTAATTCTTCAAGTAAGAGACGACCGCGGCCTCATCGGGGAGGCGGAAGCGGGCGCGCGTCTTGCCCTCGCCTACCTTGATCGTCACGGCGGCGTCGCCGAGGGCGGCGAAGGCGTCTTCGTCGGTCACATCGTCGCCTAGATAGAGAGGGGTGTGCCCCGGATGCGCGCGGGCGATGCGTGCCACAGCGACGCCTTTGTTGTGGCCTTTCGGACGTAGCTCCAGCACCTTCTTCCCCCACACGGCTTCCAGCGTGTCGGGCCGCTGTGCCGCCCACGCTTCGAGGTGGCGGCGGGCGGCGGTCTCGTCCTCGGCCTGTCGGAAATGCACGGCGAAAGTAGCTTCCTTGTCTTCAACGCGAATCCCTTCCGCCTCCGGTACGGTCGTCCGCATGTAGGCCAGGGCCGCCTGCGCCTCGTCGCCGATCAATGTCTGCACCACGCCGCCGATCTCGCCTTCCTGCATCCCGTGTAGCCCCACGGCGCGCAACGTCAGCCCCGACGTCAGCACGGCCAGGTCGCGCAGGTGCCGCCCGGTGACAATCCACACCGGATACCGCGCTGCCAGCTTTTCGAGTACCTCTGACGCCTCCTCCTGCGGAAACGCCTGCATCGGGTCCTCTACGAGCGGCGCGAGTGTGCCGTCGTAATCGATGAAGAAAAGCGGGTTTTCGACGAGGGGCGGCATGTTGATTGCGGAATGCGGAGTGCGGGTTGGGGAGAGTCGGGTTAAGGAAACGCAGAATCGAAGAGCCGAAGACACGAGCGCGACACGAGGCGCAGCCGACTGACGCAGTAAATGCGATGGACGCAAGTACACAACGAGTGCTGTAATTCCAGCTTATCTTCGATTCCTCGATTCACAGAACAGCGTTTTCCGGCTCGCCGAGCTGGCGGGAGTCCGTGGCCTTTTGGAGCGAAGCGAGGAAAGCATCGGCCCAGTGATGGACGTCGAGTTCGGCAACCTTGCGTTTGAGGCCCGCCAGGCGTTGACGCTTTTCCTCCAGGGGCATCTCCAGGGCTTCTTTGAGAACGGCGACGAGGGCCTGCTGATCGTAGGGGTTGACCTGGAGCGCCTCGGTAAGCAAGTAGGCCGCGCCTGTCAACTCCGAGAGGATCAGCGCGCCATCGTCGTTGGCGGCGACGAACTCCTGCGCCACGAGGTTCATGCCGTCGCGGAGGGGAGTGAGGAGCGCCACGTCAGCGGCCCGGTAAAAGGCGCACAATTCCTGTTGCGTATACGTGCGATAGCGGTAATGGACAGGCACCCAGGCGTCCTGTGAAAAGGCGCCGTTGATGCGGCCCACGGCTTCGTCCACCTCGCGCTTGAGCTGCTGGTAGGAGGGCACCTCCGTCCGGCTCGGCGTGGCCACCTGGTAGAAGGCGATCCGCTTGTGATACGTCGGATACTCTTCGAGGAACGCCTCGAAAGCCAACAGGCGCGAGAGGATGCCTTTTGTGTAATCGAGCCGGTCGATGCCGACGACAAGGAATTCGACATCGAGCTCGTCGCGCATGGCAGCGGCCTCGGCCTGGGTCTCCTCCAGTGCCGCCATCTCCTCGAACCCTGCGACGTTGATGCCGATGGGATGGGCCTCGACGCGCACCTGCCGTCCTTCCCATTCCACACAGTTGCCCCGGACCGTCGCCCCGAGCAGTACACGGGCGCTCTCGAGAAAATTCTCCACGTACTCCTCCACGTGGAAGCCCACCACGTCGCATCCGAGCAACCCTTCCAGCAACGCGCGCGACCGGGGGAGGACGCGGAACACCTCCATCGCGGGCCAGGGGATATGCCAGAAATGCCCGATGACGGACTCGGGCTGTTGTTGCCGGATGAAGGCGGGCGCACGCATCAGGTGGTAGTCCTGCACCCAGATCAAGTCGCCCGGCGCAGCCTCCTCCAGCACCGCCTCGGCAAAGCGTCGGTTGACGCGCTCGTAGTCCGTGTAGAAGGCCGGATCGAGCGCCATGTGCTCGATGAAATAGTGGGCGTTGGGCCAGAGGACCCGGTTCGCCATGCCGTAATAATAATTAACCAGTTCCTCGCGGCTGAGGGGCACCCGGCGAACGTCCAGACGCGGATTTTCTTCAGGATAGTCCTGGCAGAGGGGCAGGTCCGTCTCGTCGTCTGGGTCGCGCATGGCAACCCACACGCCGCCTTGTTCCATCAGCACGGGCAGGAGCGCCGTCGCCAGGCCCCCCACAGCGGGCGTCCAGCCTTCTTCGGTCAGCCGGATCGGGCCCCGGTTGGCAGCAACAATCAATGGCAAGGGTTAGGACTTGTCGGGTGAGCATGTGCCGGCGATGTGGCCGGCTCGAAACACGTCTCCATCCATCGAGGCGTTGAAGGGCGCTACCTGCGAAATTGTTTTAGGGCGACGTCGTTTACTACTTAATCGTCAACATTCGACGCTTGGGGTCAGGCGTCCCTCGTCCTCAGAAAGGCGCGTCCTACGTCCGGGTAATCGGTGATAAGGCCATCCACGCCGAGGTTGTTGAGAAGCAGCATTTCTTTCAGCGTGTTGACGGTCCAGGGGACGAGTTGCATCCCCCGGTCGTGCACCGCCGCCACCAAGGCGGCATCAACGAGGCGGTAGTCGGGGCTGTAGAGGTGGGGCGTGAAGCCGAGCAGTTCAAGGTTATTCTCCAGGCCAGCGTCGCCACTCATTTCCACGAGGAGGGCGAGGCGCCAGGATGGATCGAGGCCCCGCCCCACGCGGAGGGTACGTGGGTCGAACGACTGGAGGATAGCGCGGTCCTTCACCCCGGTCTCCACCAGCACGTCGTACAGGAGGCGGGTGAACGTCTCGGGGTTCGGGGTGAAGACGCCGTCCCAGTCGGGCCGAGCTTTCGTCTCGATGTTGTAGCCAACGGGTGGCAGGCCGTGCGCGTCGGCGTACGCCTCAGCCGCCTCGACTACGTCGCGCAGGCGCGGCTTGCTGGCGGGCCTTTTCTCCTGGCTCGGGAAACGCGGATGGCCCCGGTGCCCGCAGTCGTACCGCGCCGCCTCCACGTAGGTCATTTCGTAGAGGCGATGGGCTTTCTCTTCCTCCGGGGGCACGGGTTCGCCCGACGGCAGGGAGCAGATTTCCGAGGAGAACCACGGCTCATGCGAGACGACGATCTGGCAGTCTCCGGTCACCACCACGTCCATCTCCAGCGTCGTCACGCCCAGTTCCAGCGCCTTAATGAAGGCCGGGATCGTATTCTCCGGCAGCAGCCCCCGCGCGCCCCGATGGCCCTGCAAGTCGAAAGCGAGAGGAGGCGGAGCGGAATCGTGTGGCTTCATGATTGAGCAGGCCGTGAGGCAAAGGGTGAGGGTGGTCAGCAGAAGGTATCGTTACATCGGG
>JAHEMB010000711.1 GCA_024643915.1 Rhodothermaceae bacterium
CGCCCGCGTCTTCCCCGGCGCCGCCGTCGCGGTGGGCCGCGGCGACCTCATCGCCAAACTCGACGGCTACGGCTACTTCACCTACGACTCCGAGGCGCCCGTCACGCCGCAATCGGTCTTCGACCTCGCCTCGCTCACCAAAGTCATCGCCACCACCACCGCCGCGATGCGCCTCCACGAGCAGGGCCGCCTCGACCTCGACGCGCCGGTGACGGAGTACCTGCCGGCCTTCGGGCAGAACGGGAAAGGCGACATCAAAATCCGGCACCTGCTCAGCCACACCGCCGGCCTCATCCCCTTCCGCCCCTTCCACACGATGGGCCTGACGAAGCGCGACGAGGTTATCGACGCCATCTTCGCCGAGGGCTTGCAATACGCGCCGGGCAGCGAATCGCGCTACAGCGACCTCGGCCTGATCACCCTCGCCCTCGTCATCGAGCAGATCACCGGGCAAGAGTTCGCGGCCTGGACCAAGACGAACATCTTCGCGCCCCTGGGCATGACGCGCACCGGCTTCCACCCGGTGGGGCAACCGGACGAAACGGTCGTTCCGACCGAGATCGACCGGACGTTCCGCAAGCGCCTAATGCAAGGCGAGGTGCACGACGAGGCGGCCTGGATTCTCGGCGGCACCGCCGGGCACGCCGGCCTCTTCTCCACCGCCGAAGACCTGGCGACGTTCACCACCATGCTGGTCAACGAGGGCGCCCTCGGCGGCAAACAGTTCCTCAAACCCGAAACCATCAAACGTTTCACCACCCGCGTGGATTGGGGCGGCGGCGAACACACGCGCGGCCTCGGGTGGGACACGAAGAGCACGGAGGGCTACTCGTCCGCGGGGCAGCTTTTTGGCCCGAACAGCTTCGGCCATACGGGCTTCACCGGCACCTCTATCTGGATCGACCCCGACGAAGACCTGTACGTCATCTTGCTGACGAACCGCGTCCACCCGACCCGCGAGAACAGCCGCATCGGCCCCATCCGCCCCCAACTCGCCGATCTCGCGTACCGGGCCATCGTCGGCCCGCCCCGCTTCGTGCTGCCGGGCAGTTCGAGAAGCGGTGAGCGGTGAGCGGGAAGCGGGAAGCGGAGAATTTCGTTTCTGAGCCGTACTTCTTCTCCTTTATGCGATCCGCCTCCCGTGCTGCGCGCCCCGAGATTCTGGAACAAAAGTTGCGAAATCTGATACAGGGACGCGCTGAATTCAAGATTGACAACGCGCCTGACAGATTGACCCACCCACCTTCCGACGAGAACGATGCCGACGTATGTTTATCGCCGCGAGGACGGCACCACGTTCGAGATCGACCAGCGCATCAGCGAGCCGGCGCTCGATACGTGCCCGACGACGGGGCAGGCGGTGAAGCGTGTCATTACCGGCGGCACTGGCCTCATCTTCAAAGGCAGCGGCTTCTACCTGACCGACTACGCCCGCAACGGCAAAGGCAAAAGCGCCGCCAGCCCTGCCTCGAACGGCGAATCGAAACCAGAAGCCACGGCTGAGTCGAAGAGCGAGTCGAAGAGCGAGTCGAAAAAATCCAAATCGAAAAGCGAGAAGAAGGCTGATTAGTTGTGCTTTTCTCAGAAGGTGAAGCACCGTTCGCAGGAAGCGCGGCGGTGCTTTTGCTTTTTCTTACAACACGGTCCCTTCACGCCACCGCTCGACGGCGCGGCGCCAGGGGCGCTGGTAGAAAGGTTGGCGCAGCAGGATGTAGTTCTCGAAAACGGTGTCGGCATCGAAGGGGCGGACGCGTTCGAAGACGTAGGTCTGGGCCGGGTCGCTTTCGCCCCCGTAGCTGTAGTGCCACAACTCCGTATCGATCCGGTGATCGATCTGGAGGGGCGCGCCGAGGAGGACGTACACCATCCCCCGGTCGGTCTTCCACCCTTCTTTGTAGCTCGTAAAGAAGAGGTTGGCCTCCTCGATGCGGCCGTAGTAAAGCGCCAGCAGGCCCGCGGCGCGCTGCCGGTTGGCCAGGAGCTTTCCCCAGAAGGCGTCGAACCGGCGCTTGCGCTCCACCGGCGATTCGGCCTCCCGAATCTCCTCCATCTCGCGTTTCTCGGCGAGGTACGGGAGGGCCTCGATCATCTGTTCGAGCGAGCCGACGCGGGGGAAGAAGGGATGGCGGATGGAGAGGTCGCGCACCTCCCGGTAACGCAGCGGCACGGCGCGGTCCGGCCCGGTCACCACGAGGGTGAGGGCGATGCGGTAGGTGCCCCGATCGAGGGGCGGCAGCATGAAGGCGCCCGTGACAGCCTCTTCGACCCCGGCGAGCGGGCGGCGGGTGATCTGAAGCGTGTCGCCCCGGTCGAAGCGGACGCCCCGGTAGGTAAGCGAGCCCTGCGTCGGCGTCAGCCAGTACGGCGGCGCGGCAAGGCTCGTGTCGCCCGGCAGGCGGAGGAGCGTCAATTCGAAAGCCAGCACGTCGGTGGGCCGCGCGTTATAAACCTCGACGATGGCGCGGAGCGAGTCGAGGCCGCCGGGGAGGTGGAGCGAGAGGAGCGGCGCGAACGCCTCGCCGGGCCGCCGGCCTTCCATCCGAATGCGACTGAGCGCGACTTCGCCTGTGCCCGGCGCCGCCACCACCACGCGCTGCCGGCGCACCGCCTCTTTCTCACTCCCCCGGTCGATGACTGTCACCTCGACGAGGTACGCGCTCGGCGCCACGTCAAAGCGCTTCTTGTCGAGGACGGCGCGGAAGTCCTGCGTCGCCTCATACGTGGCGGTGAGGACG
>JAHEMB010000712.1 GCA_024643915.1 Rhodothermaceae bacterium
AGACCATCGCCAAGGAAACGCTCGAAGGCAACCTGCGCGGCGTGCTGGCCCTGCTGACGCCCGAGGAGGTGAACGAGGACCGCCTCAAGTTCGCCAAGGAGCTGTTGGAAGAAGCCGACAGTGACTTGAGCGTGCTCGGCCTCCAACTCGACACGCTCAAGATCCAGAGTGTGGAGGACGACGCCGGCTACCTCAACGCCATCGGGCGGCAACGCACGGCCCACATCATCTCGGCCGCTGAAGTGGCCGAGGCGCAGAAGAACGAGCAGGCCCGTCTCGCCGAGGCCAGTGCCCAGAAATCCATCATCGAAGCGCAGAATGAGGTCCGCATCGTCAAGGCCCAGCTCGACGCCCAGGCGGAGGCCGAGGAGGCGAAGGTGGGCGTTGCGGCCAAGGTGGCCGAGGCGGCGGCCGAGCAGGAGCTGGCCGAGCAGGAGATCCTCCTGGCCCAGAAACGCCAGCGCGCCGAGGTCATCGTGGCCGCCGAGGCCGAGCGCGAGGCCAAGGAGGAGATCGCCAAGGGAAACGCCGCCCGCATCCTCGAAGACGGCCAGGCCGAGGTGGAGGTGATCCGCCAGAAACTCGCCCTGTGGCAGCAGGCCGGCTCAGACGCCGAGCGCCTCTTCCTCATCCAGATGCTGCCGGACATCCTGAAGGAGGTCATCAAGACGGTGGACAACCTCAAGATCGACAAGCTGACGGTGGTGGACAGCGGCCAGGGCGGTGCGGGTGTGCCGGCCGTCTTCAACCAGATCGCCGGCGCCACGCCTGCTCTTCTGGAAAGCCTCAAAGCCTCCACCGGCGTCGACATCGCCGGTCTGCTCCACCGCGCCTCCTCCGAAGCGCCCCCCACCCTCGCCGCCGACCTGGACGACGAGCGTGCGCGCAACGGGAACGACGGGCGGTGAGCGTGGGAACGGAGGAAAGGGAGAGGGGCAATAGGCTAACTTTTAGAGAACGATCACCTCTCCCTCTTTTAGTCTTCCCCGCGAAGGCGGGGACCCAGGAAGCAATGGCAACACGCCACCTCTCTGCCCCGACGGAAGGGAGCAATAAAAGCATTATGGTGCTCATCGCGAAAGCTCTGCAACCCCACATCGCTTTGCCGCCCGATCCCTGGATCCCGGCTCGTGGTCCGGGATGCCTTCCTCTTTACCGCAGACGCACCATCCCTCGCGTCACCGCCTGCCCTTCTGCCTCAAGCCGCAGGAAGTAGGCGCCGGCGGGCAATTCGTCTGCGGCGAAGAAAACCTTGTGCAGGCCGGGGAGGAAAAACCCGTCGGCGAGGGTGGCGACGCGCCGGCCCAGCAGATCGTACGCGGCGAGGTGGACGGGGCCGGGATGTGCCAGGGTGAACGTGAGGGTTGCCGCCTCCCTGATGGGATTTGGGTAAATGCTGAGGCCGGAGACCGCGCCCGGAAACTCCGTCGCTTCCGCAGCCGTGGGCGTGGCGAAGGCGAAGCGGGCGAAGACGGGGAGGTGGTCCGACGTGGTGGAGACGTAGCCCGGCACCTCCGTCAGCAGTTCCTCGAAACGGTCCGCCGAGTCGGGCAGGTAAGCGCCGAACAGTTCGTCAGTGATCAGGATATGGTCGATGGTAGAGGAACCGCTGCACGCCGTGCTGTTGCCGCAGAACGTCGCCTCGCCCGCCTCCTCCAGCGCAAGGGAGGGAAAGAAGTAGCCCGTCGCATCCTCCAGGAAAGGCGCGTAGGGCGAGGTCCGCCCCGCCGAGATGGAGCGCAGCAGTTCGTCGTTGAAATCGCCCAGGACGACGACGGGCTCGCTCGTCAGGAGAAAGTCGATGCGGTTCTTGAGGGCCTGCGCTGCGTCCACCCGCCGGTTGTATGAGGCGAGATCGTCGAACGCTTTCATGTGCAGCACGATGAACGTCACATCAAGCGACGTGTCCGGCAGGGTCACCTCGGCGTCGAGTTGCAAAGGGGGCCGCCCGGCGAAGGCGAAGGAGAAGTCGTCGAGGATGTGCCGCACGCGGCGTACGCGGATCACGCCGGGATCGTAGAGGAACCCCATCCGCAGGCCACTGCTGACGGTGGCGAGCGCACCCTCATACCCGTCCAGCGCGTTCAACAGAAACTCCCAGTCGTCCACGTCCGCGATCTCCTGCACCGCCCATAGATCGATGCCTGCTTGCTCAATGACGGCCTCGACGTTGGCAAGCTGCTGCGCGTCGTTCGAGGGACCGTTGTTCGCGCTGCCGAACCACTCGATGTTCCACGTCGCCACGTCGAGCGTTGCCGCGGTGCCTTTCGCCGGGATCTGCGCGCTTACCTGGAAGGCGAGGAAGAGGCCAGAGAGCGCGAAGAAGAATAGACGAACAGACATCATCATGGGGAAACGGTACTGCTTGGGGACAACCGGCACACGGACGGCCTCGGTTTCACAAACTACGGACGCACCGACGCCCGAGCAACAGGGGGGAGGCTCATCCCTCCCGCCTGCTGCCCGGCGACGGACTCGGCACAGGCAATCACATGAGAAAAGGAGGCCGCACCGTTGGACTTAGTGCTCCGACAAGCGCCTCTTGATGGGTTCGCCCCTCCGTCTCCCTGCCGGCGTGGCTGTTACTTGAGCATGGTGGCCTGCCGCACGGTTGCGAAGGCCTCCCCGGTGGCGCGGATCAGATAGATCCCACTGGACAGGCCGTTGGCTTCGAAGGTAAACGTGTAGGTCTTGTTGGCCGGCAGCCAGCCCTCGTGTAGCAGCGCTACACGCTG
>JAHEMB010000713.1 GCA_024643915.1 Rhodothermaceae bacterium
ACCGTGCGCGGCTCCGGCGGAGAGCGCACCGCCCGCCGCGCTGACTCTCTCGCCGAGCGATAGCGTGGGGATGGGTTAGGATTTGCAGTTTACGGTTTCCAGTTCACGATATAAATCCCTCAACCGGAAACTACAAACCGAATGACCGTCAGAGCCAGAACGAGGTAAAGCCCTCCGCCAGCAGCCGCTCCCACATCAAGCAGAGCCGAGCGGCGGTGCGGGGGAAGCGGGCGGCGGGGAGGCAGTTGGGACGGCCTGCCGCCTCCCAAGCGTCGAGGACCGGACGGGCGTCCTCGTCTTCGCCGAATGCGGCGCCGGAGGTGGCCCAGCCGAGCAGGCCGAGGAGAGCGCGACGGAGCGGACGGCTGCCCCCAGCCAGGCGCGGCAACACCTTCATGTGGAGCGCCAGGTCAAGCGGATCGACTGCCTCCCCGCCGCGCGTGCGGAAAGCCCCTTGGTGGTCGGCGGCGTGAAGAAGGAAAAGGGCCACCTCGTCGCGTGTGCGGTAGGCCACCTGAAGCTGGGCTGGCGCGAGGAACCGGTTCGCCTCGGCGAGGGCTTCGACGGCCCGGTCGATATGGGCCTGCTCGTTTTCAGTGACCCCCTCCAATGCGCCGAGCCGTGTGGCGCGCGGATACCACGCCGAGGCGGGCCAGCGTGCCGCCTCTGGCGTGCCCTCGGGCGGGGCGGGCAGGGCGGTCAGATCAACGTCGGCCAGCTCCAGCGTGAAAGCGCGGTCGAGCACCTTGCGGCTGAAGCCGTGCGCACTCTCGTCCATGTTGACCGTGCCAACGAGGGCGAAGTTGGGCGCGAGGCGCACGTCGCTCCACACCGGAGCGGCGGCGCGCTGGTTTTCCTCCAGCAGGGGCGGGCTCTCGTAGCCGCCACGCGGCGCGGGCCGGCGGTCTTCGATGCGGCTGAGCACCTCGGCGAGATATTGCTCCACGCGCGCCAGGTTCATCTCATCGACAAGGCAGGTGAAGTGCCGGGTGGGTTGATCGACGGCGGCACGGGCGGCTTCGAGGACGGCGCCGGGGCGGAAACGGCTCTGTAGATCGAGATAGCCCAGCACGTCGGCGCTGTCGGTCCAGTCGGGGCGGACGGGGACGAGGCGGGAGCGGCCGCCCGTGGCCTCCTCCACCAGGGCCGGCAACTTCGACTTGCCCGTGCCGGTGACGCCCGCGAGGATGACGAACGGCTTCGTCCGCAGCGCCGCCACATAGGCCGCCACCTGCCACGGCTCGTAGACGAACCCCCGCGCTGCGACGTACCGCAACAACGCCTCCAGCGCCGACCCACAATCGAAAGGTTGTGCCTCGTAGGAGGGCACCGCTTCTCGCACGGTCGCCTCGTCCTCCTCCTGCCGTCCTGCCTTGGCGCGCAGGTAGGCATCGTAGGCGGCCATCACCTTTTCCATCTCCATGTCCACCGCCTGCCGGGCGCGCACCAGGAACTCCAGCACCTTCTCATCCACCTTCGGCAACGGGTGAACGACCTGCTGCACGACGGCGCGGAAGTGGTTGTATTCCTCCACCACGGTCAGCTTCTCGTGGAAGGCTTCGTACGGCAGCCACGCCTCTTCGGAGAGGAGGACGACAGGGCGGACGCGGACGCGGTGCCGGTAGCCGCCGCCCGCCACCAGGGCAGTGCTGTCCCGGAAGGGCTCGCCCACGGCCTCGAACATCCCTGCGATGACCTTGGAACCGGAGAGATAGGCAAAAATTGTGTCGCCGGGGCAGATCTGTTCAAGTGCCGCCCGCCCCACGCGCCGCACGGCGAACGTCTCCGTGCGAACGTAGATCGGGTAATTATCTGGTGGCACCGCCCACAGCCAACCGCGCATATTTCGTGCTTCGTGCTTAGTGCTTCGTTCTTCGGGGTGCAATGCCGCAGCCTTTACCCAAAATACGAAGAACGACCATGAGCGCAGTAGCCCGCCCCGATTCTGTCGACCCAGGAGCAGTCGCAGCACAAAGCGCTATAACCCGAGCCAGGCGAACCCGGCGGCTTCCTGGAGTTGCGCTTCGTGCGCACGGACGAGGCGGCGGTTTTGCGCCGGCACCTCGCCGCTCGTTTCCAAGCGGGCGCGCACGGCCTCCGGGTCGTATTCGCCGTCTTTCACGGCGCCGGCCAACTCGGAAAGCAAGACGTGCGGCATCTCGACGCCCGCTGCGCGATAGATCTCGGCCCGCACCCAATCGTATTCTTCAAGAGAAAAATCGTGACGATTGAGGGCGTCCACCTGGATACGCTTGGCCTCGACGATCACCCCCATCAGCCCTTTGAATGCCGAAAACCCCTCGCGATAATCCACCACTTCTCCGGCCCGTCGCCAGTCCTCCAGGATGCTTTCGTAGCGGGCCTCCAAGTCTTCCAGGCGCTCGCCCATCCGAATGCGCATCTCTTGCTGCACGTCCACGAAGCGTTTCACCTGTTTCTCCGTGAGGATGCCATCGGCGGGCGGCGTGAAAGGCGCCTTGTTCTGAATCTGCGCGTTCAACTCGGAGATTTCGGCCAGCCTGGCAAACCCATCGACATAATCGCTGAGGAAAGGCTTGTAGACGAAATAATAGATCCCGCCCCCGACGACCACGCCGAGCACGACAACCATGACGAAACAACCCAGCAGTCCTTTTTTCATGGCGTTGGTTGCAGCTTGTCAGTTGTCGTTTTCCGCTATCTGATCGGAAACCCAAAGGCAGCGCCTTACTTCCCTTGCGCATAAGATTGCTTA
>JAHEMB010000714.1 GCA_024643915.1 Rhodothermaceae bacterium
CGGCCAAATCGGCCAGGCCCTGAGCGAGCAGGCAAAGTCCTCGAGCTTGGTAGCCGTCATCGTTGGAAAGCAGGATTCGCACGCGCCGGTCCCTGGATCGCATCGAAGGCCGGCAGCGCCACCTCGGCCAGGGTGATGCCGAGCACGAGCGCCACTGCGGTCAGGAGGGTCGATTCGAACAGGAACTGGCGGATGAGTTGACTCCGCTTCGAGCCGAGCACTTTCCGCAGCCCCACCTCGCGCGCCCGACCGGCGGACCGCGCCGTCGCCAGGTTCATGAAATTGATGCAGGCAATGAGAAGGATGAAAAGGGCGATGGCCGCGAAGAGGTAGACGTAGGTGGCATCGCTGTTGGGCGCAATCTCCCACTTGAGGTCGGAGTGCAGGTGGATGTCTGTGAGGGGCTGGAGGAAGTAGCGGTAGGCGTTGCCGGAGGCGAGCCAGCTATCGTACGAATCCTCCCCGTCCTCCGCGCCGAGGTACTTCTTCGTCATCGCCGGAAACTTCGCTTCGAGGGCGGCTGGGTTGGCGTCGGGGCGGAGGGCGACGTAGGTGTAGAAAAAGAATGCACTCCCCCAATCGTCGCCCATGTGCATCTCATCGAACGGCAGCAGGAAGTCGTAGGCGAAGTGCGACGTGGCGGGCGGATCGGCCACCACGCCGCCCACGATGAACGGCTCATCTTGGAACAGCAGCGTCTCGCCGAGCGGGTCCTGCTCGCCGAAATACTTGCGCGCCGCGCGCTCGGTCAGCACGACGCCGCCCGGTTGCTGCAAGGCTTTCGCCGGGTCGCCGGCCACGGCAGGGGCAGTGAAGACATCGAAAAACGCCGGATCGACGCGGAGGATGTCGCGCTCGAAGAAGAGTTTTTCGCTCTTCCGCACCGCCTGCTCGCTCTGGCTCAGGCGGGTGACGTGCGCAACCTCGGGGAACTCGTGCAGCCCGTTGATGACGCCCGGCCCCACCGGCGCCCACACCACGTTGTTCGTCGGGTAGATGCGGTCCAGGGCGACGCGGTAGATGTGATCGGCCTGCTCGTGGTGCCGGTCGAAGCGCATTTCGTCCCGCACGAAGAGAACGATGAGCAGGCAGCAAGCCAGCCCCACCGCCAACCCGAGGACGTTGATGAGCGCGTAGCCCGGATGCTTGCGCAGGTTGCGGAGGGCAATCGTCAGGTAGTGTTTCAGCATGGCGTCGAGGAATTAGCAGTAAGCAATTAACAATGAGAAATGAGCAATCCGGGAAATCAATGAGCGTGGTTTTCAATTGCTCATTGATAATTGTTCATTGCTCATTATTCGTACCGCAGGGTTTCGGTGGGGTTGGTCAGGGCCGCGCGGACCGCCTGCACGCTGATCGTCAGGAAAGCAATCACCAGCGCCGCCGCACCGGCCAGGGCGAAGAGGCCCCAGGAGAGCTCAATGCGGTAGGCGAACACATCGAGCCAGCGCTGCATCAGCAGGTAGGCCACCGGCACGGCCAGGACGAAGGCCAGCCCAACGAGCAGCAGGAAATCCTTCGACAGCAGCCCCACGATGCTGCCGACCGAGGCACCCAGCACCTTCCGCACGCCGATCTCTTTCGTCCGCCGCTCGGCTGCGAACGAGGCCAGGCCGAAAAGGCCCAGGCACGCGATCAGCACGGCGAGGCCGGCGAAGGCGCTGCTGAGCCGCCCCAGCTTCTCCTCGCTCAGGTACGCCTCGGCCAGCTCCGCATCGAGGAAATCGTACTCGAACGGCCACGCGGGCGCCCACTGCTGCCATTGCGTTTCGAGGAAGGCGAGGGACGCGGTGACGTCTTCGGGGCGGAGGCGCACCGAGAGTTGGCCGTAGCTCGGGTAGAGGTGTACCACGAGCGGCTCGACGGCCTGGCGAAGGGATTTGTAGTTGAAGTCCTGCACCACGCCGATGACGGTGCCCTTCTTGACCTCCCCATCGCGCCCCCACATATCCCACCAGATCTCCTGACCGATGGCCTCCTCGGGCGACCAGCCCAGGTCCTGGGCCGCCGTCTGGTTTAGCAGGAACGCCTCTTGCTCATCCGAAGGAAAGTCGCGGCGGAAGTCACGCCCGGCCACCAGCTCCAGCCCGTACGTGGCGACGAAATCGTGATCCACCGTAAACATGTTGGTGGGCCAGGTGGCCTCGCTCCCGGGCAGGCGGATGTCGTCGCCGGCGGCGAACGAGCCGGGCGAGCCCCACGAGGCCGTCGCCGCTGTGATGTTCGGGTGGCGCAACAACTCGGCTTTCAACGTCTCCACCCGCGTATCCAGGTCGCCGCGCAGGGGCAGCTTCACCAGCAATTCCCGGTCGAAACCGAGGTCCTTTTTCTGGACGAAGTCGAGCTGCCGGTGGACGACGGCGGCGCCGACGAGCAGGGCGATAGAGATAGCGAACTGGGCAACGACGAGGCCCTTCCGCAGGGCGCCCATCCGCGCCGCGCCCGCGCCGCCCGTACCTTTGAGCACCGAGGTCGGGCGGAAGGCCGAGAGGAAGAAGGCCGGGTAGCTACCCGCCAGCAGGCCCACCACTCCCCCGATCAGGAGCAGCCCCAGGACGAGCCCTGCATCCGAGAAATCGAGCCGCAGTATTTTGCCCGTGAACGTGCTGAACGCCGGCAGCACCACCTCGACGAGCACCAGGGCCAGTACGAGGGCGAGGAGCGCCAGCAAGAGGGACTCGCCCAGAAACTGCCCCACGAGCTGCCCCCGCCGCGCCCCGGCCACCTTCCGTA
>JAHEMB010000715.1 GCA_024643915.1 Rhodothermaceae bacterium
CCCGGCGAGACCCTGCGCCGCGGGAGCCGATCCCAGCCCGGCAGACCGTTGCCCGGATCCGGCAGCGCGTCGGCCACGCTCGGCCTTCTCGTCAATACACTCATCGGCGTCGAGGGGGTCCTCTTCTGGTGCTTCATCGGGGCCAGCATAGCCCACCGGCGATGGGCGGAGGACTCATGCACGCAACGAGATAAAGCGTAAAGCGATCTGCGCCTTCACCGTAATCCCTAGCGACAATGCCCCCTCGCATCCTATTTGTAAACCATGCCGCCGTTATCGGCGGGGCTGAGCTCATCCTTCTGGATATCGCTCAGGCCTTTAATACGTCGGGCGAGGTGGCCCTCTTCTCGAATGGGCCTCTCCGCGAACGATTGGAGGAAGCCGGGGTTAGGGTGCACGTGTTGAAGGCGGCCCCTTCGTTGCACCGCGCACGCCGCGAGAGCAAGATCCCTCCCTTGGGAGCGGTGGGGGCGGCCCTCCCCCTGATTGGGCGCTTAGCCCGAATGGCGCGCTCATACGACCTCCTTTACGCCAACACGCAGAAAGCCTTCGTGGTGGCCAGCGCGGCTGGGCTACTGGCGCGTCGTCCCGTGCTCTGGCATCTACATGATATCCTGACGCCCCAGCATTTCAGCCGCAATAATATTCGGCTCGATGTGGCGCTGGGCAACCGGGTAGCCCGGCGCATTCTCGCCGTCTCCCAAGCGGCCGCTCTGGCATTGACCGAACAAGGGGGAAATCCTGACAAAATATTTACCGTCCATAATGGAATCGATCCGCAGCCTTTCAAAACGCTCTCTCCGCACGACGTGGTGAGGATTCGGTCGGCATGGGTCGCGCCGGGCCAAGCGCTCCTCGGATGTTTCAGCCGCCTGACGCACTGGAAAGGGCAGCACGTTGTGATCGAGGCTATGACGCGGTTACCTGAGGCCCATTTGCTCGTTGCCGGCACCGACCTTTTCGGCCAGACGGCCTACGCGGAGCAACTTCAGGATCAGGTGAGGAGGCTTAAACTAGGCGACAGGGTCCACTTCCTCGGCCATCGCTCGGACGTACCCGATCTTATGCAGGCGGTAGATATCATCGTCCATCCCCCCGTAGCACCGGAGCCGTTCGGGCGTGTCGTGATCGAGTCCATGCTGGCCGGTCGCCCCCTCGTGGCCTCTCGCGAAGGAGGTACCCTGGAGGTGATCACGGATGAGGTCAATGGCTTGCTTTTCACTCCAGGTGACGTCGCCGAACTTGCCGATAAAGTGGCTTCGCTACTGGCGCACCCGCACCGCATGCAGACCCTGGGGCAAAAAGCGCGTAGCTACGCCACGTCGCACCTGAGCCGTGAGACCATGATAGCACGTGTGACCCAACACATTAATGCCGTAACCGGCAAGCCCATGGCCTCTGCCCCGCCGGTGCAGAACCGTGCCGAAGGCGAGCCCGCGGTCCTGCTGGAAGGTAGCAAATGAGGGAAGCATGCGTACGGCCTACTTAAAACGCCGCGAACCTTTCGAGGAGATCCTCTTCGCAACACTTTCGGAGGGGTGGTCGGAGCAGTATGCAGCCCCTATCCGGGTGACACCTCCCTGTACAGAACGTGGCCGGCAATGGTTGCTGCATCCATGGCTCAACGGCTACTGCGTAGAGCGTCCGAGGAAAGCGGTACGCCTGTTTTTGCGAGAAAACTTCCGAAATACACCCGTGCGCTACCGCCTCCCGCTACAGTGGACACTCGGTACGCTGCTGTCACATCCCTGGGGCCTCCAGGCCACCGGCCGTCCCGGTTTTTGTGTGGAAGGACCGCTGCCCGGGCAAGAATCGCTTCTGCTGGTGCCCGGCAACAATCGGCTTCGCATTTTCGACTTCAGAGCCGGAACCTCACGGGTGTTCTTGAAGAACGGCTTCGATCCAGGTTTCATGCGAAATGAGATTGACGTGCGGGGTCGGCAGCCTGGCCCCTTCCCACGCCTGACGGCCTGGAGCGAAGCCTGTGAATGGTTTGAGGAACCCATACTCTCGGCAGTGCCCCTGGTGCGGGT
Organism: Rhodothermaceae bacterium; assembly: GCA_024643915.1. GTDB lineage: Bacteria > Bacteroidota > Rhodothermia > Rhodothermales > JAHEMB01 > JAHEMB01. The sequence goes on from JAHEMB010000715.1 coordinate 2,034, forward strand.
CAGGTCTCAACGCAGGAGAGCCTACTATTCGAGACAAGTGCTGGTAGATCTGAACCAATGGTTGGAACGGTCCAAGCGGGAAGTGGCCATGGCAGAACGCCTGGCTATCCTTCTCGACCAGATCGATGCGGGCCTGCACTCCTTGCGTCACCGGATGGAGGGGGTGCACCGGGAGAAAATACGGCGGTGGTGCGAGACGCTCGCCGATAGAGCGGTTGTGCTTGGGCACGTCTCGCTCGCCGCTACCCACGGGGATCTGATGCGCGACAATATCCTGGTAGACGAACGCGAAGGCCGGGTCTACCTGATCGATTGGGAACGATGTGCTGAGCGATTCTACTGGTACGACCACTTCGTTTACGCACTGAATACCCGTTTGCCGGCGGGGTTGTCACATCGTTTGAAATATTTCCTCCAGAACGGAAGCACCCATCCGTGGCTCGCGCAGATGCCTCGATCAACAACATGGCGCGCTGCGGCTGTCGCCTTGTTCCTCCTGGAAGACCTGGCGACCAACGTGAGCATCAATGCCCGTAGCCCCTATTATGCGGTGGCCGAAGACCTGCGCCTTTACCTCATAGAAGTCGATGCCATTTTGAAGCACTGGCAGGGCGGATCATCGGACTCGCTCAACCATCGCACGCTGAAGAAGAGAGGGGTAAAGCTGATGCGGTCCGAACAGGAGGCTCCTGCAGATCC
>JAHEMB010000716.1 GCA_024643915.1 Rhodothermaceae bacterium
TCGAATATCGAGCAGCAGGAGATTCACGACCAACTCCGCCTGACCTACGCCATCCTCAAGGCCGACGGCGACTTCTCCGCCGCCGAGCAGCTTTTTATCGACCGCATCGACCTCTGCCTCTACGGCAACACGCTCCCTTTCCGCATCCGCATCGTCAACCGCCTCAACGACAACTTCGACTATTTCTACGTCAAGCGCGTCGATGCCAACCGGGTGTACGGCCTCGAACTGGAGCACATCCTCTCGCCCAACCGCATCAACTACTTCATTAGCGGTGAGTCGATCATCGAAGAGCACGTTGTCGGCATCCCCGCCGACACGTTCATGCGCGAGAACATCCCCGACAACCGCTTCGACCAGGTCCGCCTCGCCAAGGAGTTCGTCAAGTTCAACGAGCGCTGCTTCGTCCGCCTCCTGGGCGACATGCACTCGGGCAACTTCGTGACGGACATCACGCGCGACTTCGAGAAGTGGCACTACCGGATGCGTCCCATCGACTTCGACCAGCAGAGCCACCACTGGAAGAAGCAGGTGTACATGCCGCAGTTCTACCCGCAGAACCAGGGTTTCATCCACCTGGGTATTTCGTGCCTGGCGCCGGAGAACGTGCTGCAATACCAGAAGGAGGAGCGGGCGCTCATTGCCAACCGCGTGCGCGTCTCCCACGGACGCTATGAGCGGCTGATGGAGGTGATGCGGGAGGACCTGATTTCGAGCGAGGAGCACGTCGAGAAACTCGGACGCCAGCTTGCCGAGCATTACGACCACCCGCCATTTGAAGAATGCCTGACGATGGGTGAGATCGTCTACACGTCCATCCAGGAGCTAATGGAGCGCAATCAGCCGGCCTCGCCGCCGCTTCGTAGTTTTGCGGTGCCTTTTAACAGCCACAACGGCCAGTCCACCGCCATTTCTCCGCCCGGGTCCGAGGCGAGGGCGGAGCGCAAGTAGGGCACAGTATGAGGAGGCCGTCTCACCGGTGCGTAGGAAATCCGAAACTCCAAACCCGAAATCCTGAGCGCCAGGCAATGCTAACGCTCCCCTTTAGAATTTGCTAGTGTCAGTCGCGCTGCGCGCTTGTTTGGATTTTGCGATTTGGAGATTGCTTGACAGGACGGCAACTAGGCCATCTTCGGCAGGGGGAGGTGCCGGGCCTGGTCCAGCCAGGCGGGGGCAAAGTAGAGCAGGGTGTGGGCGTACGCTTTCACGGTATCGCGGGAGCGCCCATTTTTTTGCGCGTGCGGCGCCCGTGCGCCGGGCGGTGGCTTCTTGAACCAGGAGGGGGCGGTGTAGAGAAGCGTGTGCGTGTAGCGTTTCGCCGGGTTTTGGAAGACCAGGTCTTCCTGGGCCTGTGTCCACTCGCTCAGGGCGTCGGCCAGGGTGTCGAAAGAGCGGCGGACCTGCCAGAGCGTAATCGTCTGGAAAAGTTCGGCAGTGAGGGTCAGCAGGGCGCTGGCCAGGGCCGGCAGTAGCAGCCACAGGCTCACCGGACGCGTCAGAAGCGGGCTGGCCACGAGGAGCAGTAGGAACAGCAGCCACGCGAGCAGGTCGGGGTTGAGACGGCCCGGCAGCATCTCGTCAAAGGCGTTGCGGAAGAACTTCGTCAGGCGCTGCTGTTTTTCGCCGGGATGAAGGAAGCGGGGGAGGGGGCGTGCGCGCGCGGCGCGGAGGCCCTGCAGCACGAGGCTGTGCCGCCACAGGTGGTCGTCCTGCCACACGTAAAACGGCAGGCGGAACGGCTCGCCCGCGTGCCGGAGGAAATGCGCTTCGAGGCGGAGCTGGCGGATGGTCCGGTCCATCAGGCGGAGGAAAAGCAGCTTGTAGGCCGCATACCCACCGAAGGAAAGCACGAGCAAGAGGCGCGCCCACGTCGGGTGCGGCGCGAAGAGCAACAGAGGCAGCACCCCAAAGGCGGCCGCGCAGGCCACCCGGGCGGCTAACTGAAGGCGAACAAAAGATTGCTCCAAAAGAATAAAAGAAACCTGGGCTGCGGCTACCATAGGGCGTAAAAGTGAGGGAGGGTGTGAACCAACAGCTTACGAAATCCCAAAGGCTTACGCAAACGGATTTTCTCTGGATCGATAAGAGCGGGCAGGGAGGATTCTCACCCGTAGCGCTTTGTTCGCGTTTATTTTCTCGAAGAACAACCGCCGTCACGTTGAGAGGCGGAGCCTTTCGTAGCGCAATCAGGAGACGCCCATTTTGAAGCAGCTTCCCTTCCAGCACGTTCGTCTCATGCTCTTCCTCACCGCTGTGCTCTCGGCAGCGAGCCTGGCGGGTTGCCGCGCCTTTAGCGTGCCGCAGGAGCCCCCAAAGCCGACGCCGCTTGAGCCGATCTGGAGCGAGCGCGCCCTGGAGGAGCATCTCGACTTCTTCAATGACGACGACGTAAAAGGCCGCGGCACCGGTAGCGTGGAGTTCGCTACAGTCGCTACCTACGTGGCGGCTCGGATGCGGGAGTTCAGGCTGCAACCGGTGGTAGAGGGCGGCTTCAGCGTGGCCTACGAAACGCCACTCAATCAGCCCCGCGCGGCGCGCCTCTTCGTGCCCGGCCCGGACTCGCTCCTCTTCTTGCCGCTCGCTGATTACCTGGTTGACGGGCGGAGCGACAGCGGCGGCGTGGCGCTCCGCACCGTGACGATCAACCCGAAGGGTGGGGCGCTGCGGGAAGCGGTGATGGTGCCGAAAGAGCAGGCGTCCGATTCCCTTTTGGCAGCGGTGCGGG
>JAHEMB010000717.1 GCA_024643915.1 Rhodothermaceae bacterium
CCCATCGTACTGTACCTGCCGCTTGTGCTCGCCCCGTTCCTGCTCGTGGCTACGAAGCGCGTGAAACCGACGCTGGTTTTTGCGGGGGTGTTCGCGCTCGTGGTGGCGCCGTGGTTTGTACGGAACCTCGTCGTGCACGACACGCTCAGCTTCACCTACGTGCAGAACGACAACCTCCTGTATGCCCACGCCGCCTTCGTTCTGGCCGACGCGGAGAATCTGACGCATGAGGCGGCGAAAGACGTCATCGGCGAGCGGCTGGCCGGGCGCGTGTCTGCCCCACAGCCTTCTTATGCCGAACTCAATGCAGCGAAGGGCACCCTCGCCCGCGACATCCTGGCTGACCATCCGCTCCTGTACGCCAAAGCCATCGTGCGCGGTATGGCCGTTACGCTCTTCGATCCGGGCCGTCTCGTCTTCAACCGCACGTTCCCGAGCGAAGCCCCCGACGCCATCGGCCTGACGAACATCGTGGCGCGGGACGGGGTATTGGGCGCGCTCAGGGTACTCTGGCAAAAGGACTCGGCTACGGTATTCGTGCTGTCGGCCTACCTCGTTTTTCTGCTGTCCGTGGCGGGCCTGGCGGTGCTCGGCGTTGTTCCTTTCTTCAAGAAGGAGCCACGCCTTTTTCTCCTGCTCACCCTCATCACAGCGTACCTTCTGGTGCTCGGCGGCCCGAACGGCTACGCACGGTTCCGGCTCTACATCTTTCCGTTCCTGCTCGTCTACGCCCATTTCGGCGTCGTCTATTTGCAGATCCTGAAAACCCGCAACAGCCCCCAATCAGCCCTGCCTGTCTGACCCAGGCCCCAAATCCAAAATCGTCCATCCAAAATCCAAAATCGGCAATGCCCAAGCGCACCGACATCAACAAGATTCTCCTCATCGGCAGCGGCCCCATCATCATCGGGCAGGCGTGCGAGTTCGACTACTCGGGCACGCAGGCGGCGCGGGCGCTGCGAGCCGAGGGCTACGAGGTCATCCTCGTCAACTCCAACCCCGCCACCATCATGACCGACCCGATGATGGCGGACAAGATCTACCTGCGCGAGCTGACACCCCGCTCGATCCGGCAGATCGTGGAGGAGGAAAAGCCTGATGCGGTGCTGCCGACGATGGGCGGGCAGACAGCCCTTAACCTCGCCGAGACGCTCTACAAGCAGGGCTTCTGGGAGGAACAGGGCGTAGAGGTGATCGGCGTAGACATCGACGCCATCCACATCACCGAAGACCGGCAGCAGTTCCGCGACCTGATGGACCGCATCGGCCTGGACCAGGGCCGCAGCCGGGTGGCGAAAAGCCTCCTGGAGGCCAAAGAGATTACGCAGGAATTGGGCGGGCTGCCCGTCGTCATCCGGCCCTCGTTCACGCTCGGCGGCTCGGGCGGCGGCATCGTGTGGACGGCGGATGAGTTCGACCGGAAGATCACGCGGGGGTTGGAAATCTCGCCCGTCCACGAGATCCTTATCGAAGAGTGCCTGTTCGGGTGGAAAGAGTACGAGCTGGAGCTGCTGCGCGATGCCAACGAAAACGTCATCATTATTTGCTCCATCGAGAACGTCGATCCGATGGGCGTCCACACGGGCGACTCGGTGACGGTGGCGCCTGCCCAGACGCTCACGGACAAGCAGTACCAGATCATGCGCGACGCCGCCATCAGGGCGATGCGCTCCATCGGCACGTTTGCGGGCGGGTGCAACATCCAGTTCGCTGTCCATCCGGGCACAGGGCGTATGATCGTCATCGAGATTAACCCGCGTGTGTCGCGGTCTTCCGCCCTCGCCTCCAAAGCCACGGGCTATCCCATCGCCAAAGTCGCTGCGCGCCTGGCGGTGGGTTACACGCTCGACGAGTTGCCCAACGAAGTGACGGGCACCACGAGCGCCTGCTTCGAGCCCTCCATCGACTACGTCGTCACCAAGATCCCCCGCTTCAACTTCGACAAATTCGAAGGTGTGGACGAGGAATTGACGACGCAGATGAAAGCGGTGGGCGAGGTGATGGCGATAGGCCGGACCTTCCCCGAGAGCCTGCAAAAAGCGTGGCAGAGCCTGGAGATCGGCTACGCCGGGCTGGGCGCCGACCGGGAATCGGCGGATCGTGAGGAGGTGCGTGTGCGCCTGCGCCGTCCTTACTGGGACCGCACGCTCCAGATCCGCAACGCCTTCAAACACGGCGCTTCGGTAGAGGAGGTGGCGGACATTACGAAAGTCGATCCGTGGTTTCTTTATCAGATCCAGGACATCGTGCGCCTGGAGGACGAGATCGCAGAGCGCGCCCTCAGCCAGATGGACCACGCCTTCATGCTTGAGGCCAAGCGCTTCGGCTTTTCGGATGCGCAGATCGCCTATCTGGTGCAGGATGACGTGACCGAGGACGAGGTGCGCGCCCACCGCAAGCGACTGGGCGTCCTCCCCACCTACCAACTCGTCGATACCTGTGCAGGCGAGTTCCCCGCCGAGACGCCCTACTTCTATTCGAGCTACGAGAGCGAGACGGAGAGCGAGGTGAGCGACCGGCGCAAGGTGGTCATCCTCGGCGGCGGGCCCAACCGGATCGGGCAGGGCATCGAGTTCGACTACTCGTGCGTCCACGGCGTCCTCGCCACGCGCGAGGCGGGCTTTGAGGCCATCATGATCAACTGCAACCCCGAAACCGTCTCGACCGACTTCGACGTGGCCGACAAGCTCTATTTCGAGCCGGTCTACTGGGAGC
>JAHEMB010000060.1 GCA_024643915.1 Rhodothermaceae bacterium
CCACCTCCTCCAGCCTCGCCCCAGCGCGCACCGCAATATGACCCCGGTCGAATTCGCCGGCCAAAGCCTCGTGGATCTGCGGGCCGAACAGGGGCATGTGGTATTCGTCCGGCAGGGCAAAAATGATCTCCACGTTCTGCCTCGCCTCTTTCCAATGAAGCCAGCGCTCCAGCATGAACGCGAGTTCATAGAGCGGCCCGGCCCACTGGCTTCCCGGGGGGATGGCAAACAGAACGCGTCGGGGAGCCGCACCGCTGGGGTGGCGCAGCAAAGCGTCGAAGGCGTGTCGAATCTGTTCAAGGTCAGCCTCTCGCCAGAGGGTGAAGCCGTGCGCTTGCAAGCCGGGTACGGCATCTGCCTCCGCCTGCGCCCCGGTAGCGAGCATCAGGAAATCGTAGTCCAGCGACACCTCCTCTACCTCGATCCGCTTCTCCTCCGGATGCAAGGCGCCTACCCGGCCCTGCCGAAAATGAATGCCCCGCGCTTCCGTCAGCGCTAGCAGGTCGATCTTCAACCGCTCCGGCACCAGTCCGAAAGGCACATAGGTGAGATAAGGGCGAAAGAGAAACGCGCGCTGATCAGAGATCAGGGTAACCCGGGCACCCTCGTGCAGCTCAGCGTGCAGCGTGATGGCGGCCTCCAGACCGGCAAACCCTCCGCCGACAATCACGATTTCAAGCACGTCGCCCATTTTTCCTTGCTTCTTGAAAGTCATAAAGCCTACCGGATTTCCTTGCTCCCCTACTACTCCAAACTGAAGGAAGACGAGGGAGTGCCCGAGCGGCAACAACAACAAAAGGGGCGCCCCGGCGGGCGCCCCTTCTCAAAAATGAGATCGGCGTGTAGGACGCTGCTACGTTGTTGTGGGGGCCACCCACGAGGTGCACCAGCCTTCGGGATGGACCGGGCCTTTGAGGATCTGGCAGCCGCCGCATTCGCCCGCAGTCGCCGCCGGCTGCCAGAACTGGCAGTTGTTGCAGTATTGACCGTCGGTCATCGAGTCGTCGGTATACTGGAGCTGCTCACGCATCTGGACCTCGGATTCGGTCAGGCCGGAGGTGTCCATGCAGGACAACTCACCACCGCCCCCCGCCGTTTGGCCTGCGCCCTCTGTGCCGGCCTCGTCGCCGCCGCCACAGGCAGCCAGCAAGGTGCTTGCGCCGACGCCGGCCAGGCCCAGCAAGCCCACGCGCTCGATGAAGTCGCGCCGGCTGATTCGTTTGTTTTCGCTCATCTGTTCCGTTCGGGTTGGGTGAAAGGAAGCGATCCGCCCCAATGTAATCGTTCCTCCCTGTCTCCTGCAACCCATCCAGCCCGCGTAGCACGCTTTTAGGCATCGACCGCGCCTCAACGCGCCAGGCGGAGGTCGAACCGAACCTGCTGCGTACCGTCGTCGGCTGACTTCACGGGCTGGATCTCAGCAAAGCGACCCTTTGATTTCTCTCGCGCCCGCATCCGGTCCGAGACGCGCAGGTCGTCGGCAAAGAACAGATCGAACCGTTGCTCCGGAAAGTCATCCCCCTCAACCACGAAGTGAATGTGCTGTGGCGTCGCCGTGTTGGGGTACGCGCCGGGCCGGATGGTGCGGAAAGCGTACCGCCCCTCGACGTTCGTCCACAGGTCGCCCCGCAGGCGGTGCGTCCCGTCGGGCGTGCCCGGCGGCGCGTAGAGGCCGGCAGCATCGGTGTGGTAGACGTGAAGATGGACGTCAGGCAGCGGCGTCTCGCCGTCCGGCCCGAAAACCTGCCCCGTCACGTAGAGCGATTCGCCCGGCTCGTCGTCTCCGGGAATCACGATGCGCCACGGTTTTTCCTGCTTCGGAGAGAAAACGATTTTTCTGACAGGCGCCGCCTCGCTCGTAAAGACGGGCCACCAGCCGTTGGCATCCAGCCCCAGATGCTCTTCCCAGATTTCGAGCATGGCCGGGTCGTTTTGCAGCGCGCCCTCCCGCGTGACGCCATCGGGCAAGGGCGTGAGGGCGGCGATGCGGTCGAAGAGGCGTCCCTTTGCGGCGCCGTCGGCGCGCCTCATCAGGGGGAAAAGGCTGATGACGTCTTCGGGCCGCGCTTCCGCCAGCAGCACATTGAGGGCCGCGGCCTCGCCCTCGAAGTCGTAGCGCGGCAGGGCGCGGCGGAACGCATCGGAAGCGTCTTCGGCGAAAGGAACGCCGGGGCCGTGCCCGGGCCGAGCGAGGGCCAAGGCCCCTTCCGGCACGACGGAGGCCCGCCCCGCGTGCTCCAACTCGACAAAGCCCGAAAGGACGTGGAGGAGGCTTTCGCCTTCCTCGTTTACCTTAAGCGTATATTCGCAGCCCAGATCGATAGCGAGGGCCGAGGGCGTCTCGACGAAGAAGAGGCGGGGCGGCGCCCAGATGCGGGCGTGGAGCGACCCCTCGTCAAGGGAGAGGCGGTGGTCGGTGGCGCGGGCGGCAAGAAGTTGCACCCGGCTGCCCGGCAACACCTCGACGCTGCCAATGGCCCCCACATCAAGGGTGGCGCGCGAGGCATCGTCAGTCTCGATCCACTGCCCCACCCGGAGGCGGCCCGCCGCGTCGAGCAGGCGGTCACCCACACGCGGCGCCCCTTCGAGCACCGCTACCTCCCACCCCACCCCGGCCCGCTGCGCAAACATCCACGCCCCTACCCCGACGAGCAGCAACAGCACTCCCAGCACCGCCCACCTCCGCCTTCGACCCTCAACGCGACGAGCCTTCGGCTGCGGCGCACGGTCCGCGCGGAGACTTCGGCGAGAGGGCGGCGGCGAGGCGAGTTGGGCTTCGATCTCCGGCCAGAGGTCGCGGGAGGGCGCGATCTGCCGGGGCAGCGCCGCGAGGTCGTCGGCGACGACGTGGAGACGCTCCCAGGCCGCGTGGCACGAAGGGCAGACGTCCAGGTGTGTCGCTACTTGCCGGCGGCGGGCCTCGTCGAGGGCGCCGTCGAGATAATCTTGCAGAAGGGGTTCGATGTGTTCGTGCGTCATCATCGGTTCAACCGTTCCATCAGCAGCTTGCGTGCCCGGTGCAGATGCGCCTTCGAGGTGCCGGGGGCGATCTCAAGCATCTCGGCAATCTCGTCGTGCTTGAAGCCTTCAATCTCGTGCAGCACAAGGACAGCGCGGGCCTGCTCCGGTAGTGAAGCGATGGCTTCTTCAAGGTCCAGGCGCTCGCCGGGCGCCGCCCCTCCACCAGGGCAGTCGTAGCAGGTCAGGTCGTCCGTCGTCTGGATGCGCTGCTGCCGCCGCCGCGCCGACCGCATCTCGACGAGAACCACGTTGACGGCGATCCGGTGGAGCCACGAGCCGAAGGCGCTTTCGCCTCGGAAGCTGCCGAGCGCCTGCCATGCCTTCACGAAGGCCCGCTGCGTCAACTCCTCCGCCCGCCCCCGGTCCGCTACCATGCGTAGGCAGACGGCGAATACGCGGTCCACGTGGCCCCGGTAGAGTTGCCCAAAGGCGGCGGTATCGCCAGCCTGCGCACGCGCTACGAGGGCGGCGGTCGTGGTCACACGCTCTTCCAAAAGGGTCTCCACGTGGGCATCGGCGGGCAGGGGCAGCGCGGTTTCCTGGTTGAGATGCCTCAAACCCCTGCGGGGTTTAAATTCGAAACCTGAAATCCGAAGTGTCCGCGAAACAACCTTTCGGGTTTCGAACTTCGCATTTCGGATTTCCCCGAAGGAGGTCTCTATCCTTCCACGTATCGCCCGCGGAGTTGCCGCAGGCCCTCCGGGTCGCCGATGATCGTCAGGCGGTCGCCGGTCTGGAGGACGGTGTTGCCATCCGGCACGAAAGTGGCCCCCTGGCGGCGCACGAGCGCAACGAGGCTCCCGCGCGGCATCTGCACGTCCCGCAAAGAACGACTGATGAGGTCGGCGGAGCGGCCCTGCGCTTTCACGTAGAAGGACAGATACCGCTCGTCACGTAGCAGCACCTCCTTCAGCGCCTGCTCGTTGGAAGCCGTGTACCATTCATTGGTGAAGCTCTCCTCATCCACGCGGCCCGCGATCTTGGCGAGGAGGCGCAGGTGCTGGCCAGGGTTACCCTCGGGGCTGACCAGGAAGAAGAATGTGCGGACGACGTGCTTCGTCCCCTCCTCCTCGAAGCCGAGCAAGTGGCTCTCCACCTCCACGGGGTGTTGGCTCCGCACGAGGGCCAGCTCAGGCTGATCCAGGTTGGGCAGCCGGAGGTGGGGCAGGGCAATGCCGTGCGTAACGGGCGTTGCCCCCTTGCGTGTGCCGTCGAGGAAGCGTTGGCCGATCTCCTGCGCCGTGAGGGGGAGCCGCTCGGCCAGCGGCCCAGCCACCCGCTCGACGACCGCTCCGAATGTCAGCGGCTCCTTCAGATCGAAAAGGAGGGCGCGGGCCATGACCTCGTCGAACGGGTCCTCTTCGCGCAAACCCTTTTCCTTCAGGATGCCGCGTAGCTCGCGGTCGAGGCCCTCGTAGCGCCGCCGCCCCAGGCGCGCGAACCAGTGGTAGATGGCGCCATCGCGCACCACCCGGCTGCGGGCGTAGTAGTGGTACCAGGCCAGGCACATCACGACCATCCCCGCCGTGAAAAGGATGGCGAGCCAGCCCATGTAGATAATCAGCAGGAACGAGGCGAGAATGCCGAACACCTGCATCCACGGATAAAGCGGCGTGCGGTAGCCGGGATCGTACGACTCGATCCGGCTCTCGCGCATGACGATCACGGCGAAATTGAGAAACATAAAAATGAGGAGCTGGAACGCGCTCGCCAGCTTCGCAATCCCCTCTTCAGTCAGCACCAGAATGAAAAAAATCATCAGCCCCGACGTGAGCAAGACGGCGGGTACGGGCGTGCTGAAGCGGCTCAGGCGGGCAAACGTGTCGGGGATGAGCCGGTCGCGGGCCATGGCGAGGGGGTAGCGCGAGGCCGAGAGCAGGCCCGCGTTGCCGGTGGAAGCGAACGCCGCCGTGGCCGCCGCCACGATGAGGACGAGGCCGAAGGGCTTCGGCAGCCAGTCGAAAAACGCCTCGCTCGCGGTGGCTACCGGCGTCAGATCGGACCGCAGCTCGCTCGGCTCCAGCACCGCCACGATGATGTAGACGCCCAGGACGTAGATGGCCGAGGTGGAGAAGAGCGAGAGCATCATCCCCAGCGGAATGTTGCGATCCGGGTTGCGCACCTCCTCGGCCACGCTCGCCACTTTCGTCAAACCCGCGTACGAGACGAAGACGAAGCCGACCGTGGAGAGCAGTCCCTCCATCCCGAACGGCATGAAGGGCGTCATCCGCGTGCTGTTGATCTCTCCAATGCCCCGGCTGAATACTTCACCGAGCCCCTGGATGATAAAAAAGGCCAGAACGGTGATCAGAACGATCACGAGGAAGCGCTGCAAGCCGGTCGTCTCTTTCGCCCCGGCGATGTTGAGCGCCATGAAGACGAACGTGAGCCCCACCGCGACGGGCTTGATGGGCAGATCGACGAAGATCGCCAGGTAGGCCCCCATGCCGATGAGGGCGAAGGCGCTCTTGAGCGTGAGAGCGAGGAAGGTGCCCAGCCCACCCACTGTGCCCACGAGCGGCCCCAGGCTCCGGTCGAGAAAATAGTACGTACCGCCGGCTTTAGGCATGGCCGTGCTCAGCTCCGCCTGGCTGAACATGGCGGGCAGGATCAGCACGCCCGCGAGGAGGTACGCGAGCACCACACCCGGCCCGGCCTTCGCCGCCGCCAGGCCCGGCAGCAGAAAAAAGCCCGAGCTGAACATGGCGCCCGTGCAGATGGCGTACACGTCGAACAGGCGTAGCTCTTTTTTCAGGCGCGTCGGAGCAACCGGCGTCTCCATGATTCGGTACGGCTGAGGAACGGAGGCTGGTGGGACGAAAAGGCTGGACGAAAAGGGAACGGCTGCCGGGAAAATAAACCCTGGCGAAGAAAAAACCCGGCAGGCTCAGGCGGCCTGTCGGGTTTTGTCCCCATCTTGAGGCGAACGGACCCTACATGATAGAACGGAACGTCGGTGGCAGGCCATTGCGAGTGGCGGCCATTTGAGCAACTTCTGGTCGCTCCGGCTCGACCCCGCCTTCCTCTTCCGTCCCGCAGTATTTCGAGAAAGCCTGGACAAGGTCGGCGGCGATGGCGTTGGCGCTACGGCCCTCAATGTGGCGACGTTCGATCACGTACACCGGGTCGCCATTCTTGAAGAGCGCCAGGAACGGCGAGGACGGCGGAATGCCGGCCAGGTACTCACGGGCGCGGGTGGTGGCGTCGAGGTCCTGCCCCGCGAACACCGTCACGTAGCGATTCGGCTGCACAGGAGCCTGTCGGGCCAGGGCCACAGCGGGGCGCGCATTGGCGGCGGCACAACCACATACCGAGTTGACGACGAGGAGCATCGTCTCGTCCTCGGCTGCTTCAAAAACCGCGTCCACCGTATCAGCATCGCGCAGTTCATCGACACCCAGGCGTGTCAGTTCTTCACGCATCGGATGGACGAGGGCTTCGGGGTAAGGCATGATGTATCGGGTTGAGGTGAGAAAATGTCTCAGGCAGCGCGGACAACCGTGTCTTTGCGCCCGGATCGTACTAAAGTCGGCAGGGACAAGATCCGATAATAGAAAAGTTGCGGCGTCCTCAGGCGCCCGGCATCCGACGCAGATCTCGCTCCATCTCGTCGCGATCCAGCGCCCAAGCTTCGTCCGGGAAGTCCGGCACGTACTGATCGAGGGTGTACCCGGTGATCTCGCGGAGCCGCTCGCCGAACTGCACGGTGCTTTCGTGCAGATGCGCTTCGAGGCGGGCCACCTGGGCCTCGGTCTGGCGCCACTGGTCGCCCAGACGGCGCTGCTGGGCACGGGCCTGCCGGATGAACGACTGACGCAGGGCCGGACCCGTGCGTGGCGCCAGCAAAAGCGCCACCACCCCGCCTGCCAGCGCAACTGCCCCAACGAGCAGCAGACTCGGATTGGTTTTCATGCCGAAGATTGTGTATTTTTACCGACGCATGGAGGCCACCTTGCTATTAAACCCCACCGGCGACCGCAGTTCCACGTGCCGCCGGCCCAACCTCTGTGCGCGTATGCCCGCGGCTCCCCGCTTCCGCCTCCTTGCAGCTCCGCTTCTCTTCACCTCGCTGATTTTTGCTGCCGGCTGCGGCGGCTCCTCCGCCGTTACGTCGCCCGAGGCTACCCGGCGCGTCGCGCGGCCCGCGCACGTGCCGCAGGCCGCCAGAGCGGGCAAGCCCTCCGGGCGCGCGCTCCACCGCCGGGAGGCCAAGCTTCGTAGGGAAGTGAAGCACTGGGAAGGGGTGCCGTACCGCTACGGCGGCGAGGACCGGCGGGGCATCGACTGCTCGGCCTTTGTCCGTCGGCTCTACGACGATGTGCTCGATCACTGGCTTCCACGTTCCACGGCGCAGCAGGTGCAGAAAGGCGTGGATGTGGGCCGGAACGAGCTGCAAACGGGCGACCTCGTCTTCTTCCGAACCAGCACCAAGTCGCGGCACGTCGGCATCTACCTCAGCGAGGGCGAGTTCGCGCACGCTTCGACGAGCCAGGGCGTCACCATCTCGCACCTTGACGAGGCCTACTGGCAGCGCGCCTATTGGACCTCCCGCCGCCTACTCGACGCAGCGCCCGCCTATGCCGACACACGCCCGCCCGAGCCGCTCCCTCCCGCGGCCCACCCGAGCCGTTCCGCGCCGGAGCAGGACGAGCCGGACGGCGACAAACGAGGCTGGTAGCGCTTCGCAATTCTTCCCCCTTTAACGCACCCCCCTGCCCACAACCGGGATCCTTTGCGCTATTGTGGCGTGAAAGACCGAAATTTATCGCATCTACGGTAGCGCCTGCGCCGCCATGCCGACCGCCGCATCCTTCGGGACGTGGCGTTCTCTTTTTTTAGTGCCGGGCCAGCGCCGACCCTACCCCCGTTTTCCGCTCCCATCAACCTCTTATCTCTCATGGAGACGCCAAAGACGGTCTATCTGACCGAGGAAGGGCTACAAAAGCTCAAGGACGAATTGCATTTCCTCCGCACCAAAGAGCGTGCCCGCATCGCCGACGCGATTGCCGAGGCCCGCGCCCAGGGCGACCTTTCGGAGAATGCCGAGTACGACGCCGCCAAGGAGGCCCAGGGCCACCTCGAAGCGCGCATCGCGCACATGGAGGATACCATCTCCAACGCCCGCATCGTGGACGAGAAGAACGTCGATGCCAGCAAGGCTTACATTCTCTCCAACGTGAAGATCAAGAATGTCAAGACGGGCGCCGAGCAAACCTACAAGCTCGTCTCGGCTCATGAAGCTGATGTTGCCCAGCAGAAAATCTCCGTCAGCAGCCCTATCGGAAAGGGCCTCCTCGGCAAGGCGGTAGGCGACGTGGTCGAAATCAGGGTGCCTGCAGGGAAGGTGCAGTTCAAGATTATTGACATCAACCGGCAGTAAGGACGGAGCCCGAGTTCACGATTTTGGATTTGGCCTACCGAGATCGGACGTGGCGAAAAAACGGAAGGCACGGCAGAAGCGATCAGGAGGCAGCGCGCTGGGGCGTTTCTTCGGTGGGGTGCTGCTGTTGCCGTTGATGGCGATGGTCACGTACCTGGGCGCCTGTTTTCTGCTCCTCGTCCTCTATAACGTCGTCACGCCCCCCACGACGGGCGTGCAGATCCAGCGACGGGTGGAGTCTTTCTTTGAGGAAAAGGCGTACGAGAAAAAGCAGGACCTGGTCTCCGGCACGGACATCTCCGCTCACCTGCGCCATGCCGTCGTGGCCGCCGAGGACGGGCGCTTCTACGAGCATTTCGGGATCGACGTGGAGGCGGTGGAGAAAGCCATCGAGGAGAACCGGAAGGGGCGACGGATGCGGGGTGGCTCCACCATCACGCAGCAACTCGTCAAAAACCTGTTCATGACAACGGACCGTAGCTGGCTACGCAAGGCGCTGGAGGTGCCCCTCGCCCTCGCCGCCGAGCTTTTGCTGCCGAAAGAACGCATTCTCACGCTCTACCTCAACGTCATCGAGTGGGGGCGGGGCGTGTACGGCGCCGAGGCGGCGGCGCAGCATTATTACGGCATACCGGCGGCCCGCCTCACCCGCTACCAGGCCGCCTCCCTCGCCGCCCTCATTCCAGACCCGCGCCGCCGCTCGCCGCAACGGATGGGCTGGTACACTTCCATCATCCTCCGCCGCATGAGCCACTTCGGCTGGTGAGTCAAGTGCGGAATGTGAATTTCAGATTGCGGATTGGGATGCTTACTTTGACAGCAACATTCCGTATTCCGCGCTCCGCGATCCCAAATGATTGATCTGAGAAGTGATACCGTGACCCGGCCTACCGAGGGTATGCGCCGGGCAATGTACGAGGCCGAGGTGGGCGACGACGTCTTCGGCGAGGACCCCACCGTGAACCAGCTACAGGGGCGCGTGGCCGAGATTCTGGGCAAAGAGGCGGCGCTCTTCGTGCCGTCCGGGGTGATGGGCAACCAGCTCGCCCTCAAGATCCACTCCCGCCCCGGCGACGAGGTGATCCTCGAACGCGCCTGCCACATCTTCAACTACGAGTCCGGGGCGCCGGGCGTGCTCTCGGGCGTGCAACTCAACATCCTCGACGGCGAGCGCGGCATCCTCACCGCCGATCAGGTCGAAAGCGCTATCCGGCCCGGCTTTTACTGGGAGGCCCGCAGCCGCCTTGTCTGCCTGGAGAACACGGTCAATAAAGCAGGCGGTGTCGTATACCCCCTCGAAAATACTCAAGCCATCGCCGAGGTGGCGCAGGCGAAAGGGTTGCGGTTGCATCTGGATGGGGCGCGCCTGTGGAACGCCACCGCCGCCACCGGCATCGACGAGGCGACCTACGCTGCGCCGTTCGACACGGTCAACGTGTGCCTGTCGAAAGGGTTGGGCGCGCCAGTAGGCTCCCTCCTGGCAGGGCCGAAGGACTTGATCGAGGAGGCGCATCGCTACCGTAAGCTGTTCGGCGGGGGGATGCGGCAGGTGGGTGTGTTAGCCGCTGCTGGCCTCTACGCGCTCGACCACCAGCGCCCGCGCCTCGCCGAGGATCATGCAAAGGCCCGCCGTCTCGCCGAGGGCATCGCTGACTTGCCTGCCTTCTCCATCGATCCCGACAGCGTCGAAACCAACATTGTCATGTTCGACGTGGCGGCGGGGGGCGCCTCCCCCGTGCTGGCGGCCCTCCAGGAAGCGGGCGTGCGGATGGTGCCCTTCGGCCCCGCCACCATCCGCGCCACCACCCACCGCGACGTCTCGATGGAGGACATCGAAAGCGCGTTACGCGTGATGGAGCGGTTGTACGGCGCGAGCGTTGCAGCTCGTGATGCGTGAAACGTGAGGGTGCTTCCCTGCATCGTTTCAGCAGGGCACCCGCTCGTTTCACATTTCACGCATCAGCGCCCAGTTTCTCCCGGAGCAAATCCTGCGTCATCTCCGGGTTGGCTTTGCCCTGCGTCTCGCGCATCACCTGGCCCATGAAGAAGCCGAGCAGGCCCATCTTGCCGGCGCGGTAGGCCGCCACCTTGTCCGGGTTCGCCCCCACGATGTCTTCGATGATGCCTCTGAGCTTTGCGGCATCCGAAACCTGCCGTAACCCTTTCTCCTCGACGATAGCCTCCGGGCCGACGCCGGTACGAAGCATCTCGTCGAACACGTCCTTGGCAATGCGGCTGGACAGTGTCCCCTCGTCTATGAGGGCTACGAGTCGACCGACCGCTGCACCATCAAAAGGCAATTTCTTGATTT
>JAHEMB010000718.1 GCA_024643915.1 Rhodothermaceae bacterium
GCCGCCGGTCGATGCCCTTGCCCGTGTCCCGCACATCGATCTGGAGGCGCCCATCCTCCTGCCGTGCCGCAACGTCGATGCGCCCTTCGTTCGTCTCGATGGCGTCGAGGGCATTTTTCAGCAGGTTTTCGATCACCCATTCGAACAACTCGGCGTTGAGCGGTGCGTGGAGGTCGGCGGGCACGTCCACGCCGAGCGAGACGCGCTTGCTTTGCGGCATCCGGCGGCGGATGTAATCGGCGGTGCTGCCGATGACGGGGGCGAGGGGCAGCACGTCGAGCTTCGGGAGGGAGCCGATGTCCGAGAAGCGGCTGGCGACGCGGTTGAGGCGGGCCACGTCTTTCTCCACCTCGTCAATGGCTTCGCGTTGCTGATCATGGGATAGCTCATCCATCCGCATCAATTCGATCCACCCGAGGAGGCTGGAGATGGGCGTGCCGAGCTGGTGTGCCGCCTCTTTCGCCATGCCCACCCAAAGACTGCTCTGCTCGCTCCGCCGGACGTACGAGAAGCCGAGGTAACCGACGAGAATGAAAAGCCCCACGAAGAGAAGCTGCACGTAGGGAAACAGCCGAAGCTCCTTCACCAGCATCGACTCATCATAATAAACATTCTGCACCTGACGGAACGGCGCCTCGCCTAGTTCGATGCGGATGGGCGGATACTCGTCCATCATGTCCTCGGTGCGGTGGACGAGCCGGTCAAAGACGCGGGCCGAGTCGGAGCCGGTGAGGCCGAAGGCGTCGAGCGGATCGGGCACGCCCTCAACGTTCCGCCACATGGCGGGCCGCCCGGCGCTCGAATCGACGACGACGGCGGGGATGCCGAACGACTGCTCGATGAATTTGAGGACGAAGTTGAGTTCGGCGGGGGCGGGCATGCCCTGCGCCCACACGACCGCCTGCCGGAATTCCTCCAGCGAAGGCCGGCCCGGCGCATCCGGCAGGGGAGCCGGGCGTTGGGCGAGGTACGCCTCCAGGGCCCGCAGTTCGGCCTGGTAAGGATTCTGCGACTGAAGCTGGGCGCGGGGCAGTTCGGCCAGGGCGTCGGCCCAGAGTTGGATGACGGCCTGCTCGCGTTCGCGCAGCCGCTCCACCAGCCCGTTGGTGTAGGCGAGCGAGGCCACGGCGATGCCCACGGCGAATACGATCAGCCCCAGCTTGAGGTTGACCGAAAGGCGATAAGCCCTCATGTCGAGTGCGGAGTGTGGAGTGCGGAGTGCGGATTAGTCTTATACACGCGCGGGCAGGCTCCGATTCAAAATGATGAAAGCCGTTGCCTCATGAGGCAACGGCTTTCAAGGTACGGAGCCATTTCGTCTAAGCATCACCCCATCACCCGCACACGGGCCTCGTCGCCCGCAATCGTCTGGTCGCGTTTGGGACCGGTGGAGATGAGGCTGATGTCCACCCCGGCAGCGTCGGTGATGAAGCGGAGGTAGCGGCGGGCGGCATCGGGCAGGTCATCAAAGCGATCCACCCCGGTGATGTCGTCGTGCCAGCCGTCGAGCGTTTCGTAGAGGGGTTCGACGCGGTCGAGCGTCTGCGTCTCGCTCGGGAAGCGGCTCGTTTCCTTGTCATCGTAGCCGTAGTGCGTCGCGACTTTCAACTCGTCGAGGCCCGTCAGCACATCAAGCTTGGTGATGGCGAGGTCGGTGAAACCGTTGACCATGGCGGTGTAGCGGAGGGCGACGAGGTCGAGCCAGCCGCAACGACGAGGGCGGCCCGTGGTGGCGCCGTACTCGTGACCCACGTCGCGCAGGCGTTGCCCTGTGGCGTCCTCCAACTCGGTCGGGAAAGGCCCGTTGCCCACGCGCGTGCAGTACGCCTTTACGATACCGATGACGCGGTCGATGGCGGTGGGCGGCACACCCAGCCCGGTGCAGCACCCGCCCACGGTGGGGTGGCTGGAGGTGACATAGGGATAGGTGCCGAAATCCACATCGAGGAGGGAGCCCTGGGCGCCCTCGGCCAGCACGCGTTTGCCGTCCTTGAGGGCTTCGTTGAGGTAGGCGGTGGTGTCGGTCACGTAGGGATCGATGAAGCGGTCGAATTCGACGTACTCCTCGATGATGGCCTCCACGTCCAATTCGTCGGCGCCGTAGACGCTGCGCAGGATGGCGTTCTTTTCTTCCATCGCGCTCTCGATCTTGCGCCGCAGCGCATCGCGGTCGAGGAGGTCGACGACGCGGATGCCGGAGCGGGCGAACTTGTCCATGTAGGCCGGCCCGATGCCACGCCCGGTGGTGCCGATGGCGTCGGCGTCGCGGTAGCGCTCTCGCGCCTGGTCCAGCTTTTTATGGTAGGGCATGATGAGGTGGGCGTTGTGTGAGATGAAGAGCCGCCCCTCCACCTCATAGCCCAACTCCGTGATCATGCGGATCTCTTCGAGCACCGCCGCCGGATCGATCACCACGCCGTTGCCGATGACGCAGGTGGTGCCCTGGTGGAAGATGCCGCTGGGCACGAGGTGCAGCACGAACGTCTCGTCTTCCCAGCAGATGGTGTGCCCGGCGTTGGCGCCGCCCTGGTAGCGCGCCACTACGTCCACTTCTTCACTCAGCAGGTCAACGATCTTTCCCTTGCCTTCGTCGCCCCACTGCCCCCCTATCACCACGGTTACAGGCATCTTCTATTGTGGATTTAGATTTCGGATATCGGATTGAGTGAGGCGAAGCTCCAAGCCTGAGCCGCCGATGCCACCTCGC
>JAHEMB010000719.1:0-2210 GCA_024643915.1 Rhodothermaceae bacterium
CTGGCCCGCAGGCGCTTCCTCCTCTACCCTGCAAGTGAGACGAGCGGATTGAGCCCGTCCGGTTGATGCCGGGCGGGCTCGTTCGTATCGGCCCGTGTCAACGACCAGGACGCCACCTGCCATGCGCAGCCCAACACGAGGCGTAGCCGACTGACGAAGTAAATCACCTTGCCGAACAGTCTCCGAAAGGGCCGAAAATAGATCAAGGCACACAGCCTGCTCGACAGAGCGAACCGTGTGCCTCAAACCGACGCAGCTAGCCTTTTCCTAGCCGTGGTACGGCGAGAAGAGATACCCGAAACCAAAAACCTGCAACATGATGAGGAGCAGCATCAATAAAAACCACGACATAGCACGTCACCACGTACGTTAGTGGAAGAAAGCGTTCGCTCCTATGACCGGTCCTTCCGGCGAAGGCGAGCGGGGCGTAATGTAAAAAATCCGCGGCGTATTTCAAGAGGGTTGGATTCGCCTTACCAAAATTTATTCAATAACCTGCTCGCCGCCGTTCACGCCGCAAGGCGCGCAGCCCTTCGCCGGTCGCAACAGTGTCCCACCACACCACCTGCGACCCGCTGCTTCAGATCAACAGCAGGGACAGCACGAAGACCGCGCCGATCCCCGTCAGCCCGGCCACGGCGGACCCGAGGGTCTGAAGCCGGTACGCTTCGGCGACGCTCATGCCGGAGAACTGGCTGACGACCCAGAAATAGCTGTCGTTGGCGTGAGAGACGGTCATGGCGCCCGCCCCGATGGCGAGCGTCGTGAGGGCCGGGCCCAGACCGGCGGCCAGCCCGAGGGGGGCCAGAAGGGGCACCATGATCGGCGCCGTGGTGATGATAGCGACGGTCGAAGAGCCGAGGGCGGTCTTGAGGGTGGCGGCGATCAGAAAAGGCAGCAAGATGCTGAAGGCCCCCAGCGGCAGATCGACCAGAGCTCCACTCAGATAGTCACCCAGGGGCGTGGCCTGCAATACCCCCCCGAGCGCCCCCCCGGCCCCCGTGATCAGGATGATGGCGCCGGCCTCGCGGAGGGCATGGCCCACCCAGGCGTTGAGCGTGGCGGGCTTGCGCCGCCGCACCGTCAAGAGGGCGATAAACACCCCCAGCAGGAGCGCCGTGTTGGGATGGCCGAGAAAACCGAGCGTCGCCGCGATGGCGCCTTCGCCGAAAGGGCGGGCCGGCAACTCAGCCACCGAGCGCAGGCCGATGAGCAGCACCGGTAGGGCCACCGGCGCGAAGGCCTGCCACGCAGGCAGTCGCTTGGCAGGCGGTGTCGCTTCGGTCTCCTCCTCCTCGTTCTCCTGCGGCATTTCAGGGTCGATGTAGATGCGCCGCCCCATGTGCCGGGCGAAGAGATAGGTGGCCCCCAGCACCGGCACCGTGATAAGAAGCCCCAGCAGGATCACCCCACCCAGCCCGGCGCCCAGCTCGCCCGCCGCCGCGATAGGCCCCGGCGTGGGCGGGACGAAGACGTGGGTGGCGTAGAGGCCCATGCTGACGGCCACGGCGAAGCCGGCCATTGACTGCTTCGTGCGGGCGGCGAGGGAGCGCGCGAGGGGCGCCAACACAATAAACCCGGAATCGCAGAAGACGGGGATGGACACAACAGCCCCCGTAAAACTCAGCGCCAGGGCCGAATGCTTCTCACCGACCCATGCCACCACCCGTTGCGCCATCTCGTAGGCGCCGCCGCTCCGCTCCAGCACCGTGCCAATGATGGCGCCCGCCGCGATGACGATACCGATGTAGCCAAGCGTCCGCCCGAAGCCCGCCGTGACGGCCGCCGCCACCTCGGCCGCCGGCAGCCCGGCCAGCAGCCCCAGCCCGAAGGCCGATGCCAGCAACACGAGGAAAGGATGCAGACCCCACCGCGCCGTCCCCACGATGATGAAAAGGACGGCGAGGACGAGCAGAAAAATGAGGAGGAGTCCTTGCATGGGGCGGTTCTGATACCGAAAGGGAGAGGCTCTTTTGGCAAGATAACCAGGGCAGGCCCAGCCCGGCTACGGCTGTCTACTACGCTGCGTTTCCCTGCGGGGAATCCTGTGGAGTTCGCGAAGCTTCGATATACATGGTGAAGCTCCGCGCGTGCACGCCTTGCGTAGCAGTGTGGCGATGTATAGTGGTTTCTTTCAACGTTTGACTTTGGCTCTCAGTGCTCTGACCAGTCTGTAATGTCAGGTCGATGCGTGAGCCCGGTTGTTCGCT
>JAHEMB010000719.1:2220-2707 GCA_024643915.1 Rhodothermaceae bacterium
GGCGAGATTCGGTAACGAAGCCAGCGGGCGAGCGGGCCGCGAAGAACCTGACAGAATGGGCTTGTCAGAGCACTCAGGACCTCCTTGCATCAGTATGCCAGGAGGCCATGGCCACGGCGAAGGACCGAGCATTTTCGTAGGTGCCAAGCTTTCGCGCAGCCGCAACGATCTCCCTACAATCCCCCCGCCCCGTTCCCTGCAAGAAACCGAAGGCGGCGGCGGCGCATACTGTTCGGTATGCCTCGCCTCAACTGCCGACAACGTCCGCTTCCTGCATGACCCTGCTCTTTCTATACGTGGCGCTAGCGCTCGGTGTCTCGTTTCTGTGCTCTATCATGGAAGCGGTGCTGCTGAGCGTGACGCCCTCGTTCGTGGCCGCCAGGGGGCGCGAGGACAAGGTGACGAGCCAGCGCCTGCGCGAGTTGAAGGGCGACATCGACCGACCGCTGGCCGCCATCCTCAGCCTCAACACCATCGCCCATACGGT
>JAHEMB010000720.1 GCA_024643915.1 Rhodothermaceae bacterium
CAGGAGAGCGGGCGTGAGATCCTCGTCCGGGGCATCGGGCGAGCGCGCACCGTGGGGGACATCGCGAGGACGGTGGTTGCCACGCGGGGCGGCGCTCCCGTGCTGCTCGAAGACGTGGCCGACGTAGCAATCGGCCCAGCGCCTCGGTTCGGGACGGCCTCGGTGGACGCCGAGCCGGCCGTCATCCTCTCGATCCAGAAGCAGCCGAACGCCAACACCCTCACCCTCACCGAGCGCATCGACGAGGAGTTGGAGGCAGTCCAGGCGCAGCTCCCGCCCGGCATGACGGTGGACCGGGGCATCTTCCGCCAGTCGAACTTCATCTCGCTCGCCGTGGAGAACGTCATCGAAGCGCTCCGCGACGGGGCGCTTCTCGTCGTCGTCATCCTGTTCCTTTTTCTGTGGAACCTGCGCACGACGGGCATCTCCGTGCTCGCCATCCCCCTCTCGCTCGCAGTGGCTGTGCTGGCGATGAAAGGGCTCGGGGTGACGATTAACACGATGACGCTCGGCGGCATGGCCATCGCCGTCGGCGCCCTCGTCGATGACGCCATCATCGATGTTGAGAACGTGTTCCGGCGGCTGAAAGAGAACCGTTTGAAACCGCCGGAGGCGCGACACCCCACGCTGTCGGTCGTCTACGAGGCATCGAAAGAGGTACGCGGGCCAATCCTGAACGCCACGCTCATCATCACCATCGTCTTCTTGCCTCTCTTCTTCCTCTCGGGGGTGGAAGGGCGGATGCTGCGCCCGCTCGGCTTTGCCTACATCGTCTCCATTCTCGCCTCGCTGGCCGTGGCCGTCACCGTGACGCCGACGCTCTGCTATTACCTCTTGCCGCAGGCCCGGATCATGGAGAAGGAGGGAGAAAGCTGGCTCGTTGAGCACCTCAAAGGCGTCTATGCGAAGACGCTCGGCTTTGTCCTGGATCGGACCCGCCTCGTCATCGGAGCGGCGGCGGTGCTGCTGGTGTTGACCCTGGTAACCTTCCCGTTCCTGGGGCGGGGCTTTCTGCCCGAGTTTCAAGAGGGCACGCTCGTCATCTCCGCCGTGACCGTGCCCGGCACAGGGCTGGACACCTCCGACGAGATCGGGCGGCGCATCGAGCGCATCCTGCTGGCACACCCGGCCGTGGCCGGTACCTCGCGGCGGACGGGCCGGGCCGAGTTGGACGAGCACGCACAGGGCGCCAACGCCGCCGAGATCGACGTGCGGCTGGACCTGTCAGAGATGGAACTGGACGCAGTGCTGCAGGACCTCCGCGCCGCCCTCGCCGTGGTGCCCGGCACGAACATCACGATTGGACAACCCATCGGCCACCGCATCGACCACATCCTCTCCGGCACGCGGGCCTCCATCGCCGTCAAGCTCTTCGGTCCGGACCTCTACGAACTGCGGCGGCTGGCAGAGCGCATCCGTGCAAGCGCCGAGGGCGTTTCCGGCGTGGTGGATCTCTCGGTGGAGCAGCAAGCCGACGTACCACAGCTCCGCATCTACGCAGACCGGCAGGCGATGGCAACCTATGGCGTGACGCCGGGCCGGCTGGCCGAGGCCGTAGACGTGGCCTTCGCAGGAGAGACCGTATCCGAGATTCGGGAAAAGCAGGAGAAGTACGCCCTCGTCGTCCGCTTCGACGAAGCGAGCCGGGGCAGCGCCGAGCGCATCCGTAGCGCCCTCGTCGACACGCCGCTCGGTCCCAAGGTGCCCCTCGCCGTGCTCGCCGACGTGCGCGAGGAGCGCGGCCCCAACACAATCAGCCGCGAGAACGTGCAGCGCAAGATCGTCATCTCCGCCAATGTCGCCGGGCGTGACGTGGGAAGCGTTGTCGAGGAGATTCAGGAAGTGATCAGGCAAGGCGTCGATCTGCCGGAGGGCTACTTCGTCGAGTACGGCGGGCAGTTCGAGAGTGCCCGCGAGGCTACGCGGACGATCACGCTGCTCTCTCTTCTGTCGCTCGTCCTCATCTTCCTGATTCTCTACAAGGAGTTCGCGAGTAGCCGGGCGGCGTTGCTCATCATGGTGAATTTGCCCCTTGCCCTCACGGGCGGGCTGGTGGCGATCTTCCTCTTTCTGGAGGGCGAGTTGAATGTGGCGGCACTCGTGGGCTTCATCACGCTCTTCGGCATCGCTGTGCGCAACGGCATCTTGCTGGTAAGCCACTATGTCCAGCTCTTGGGCGAGGGGAAGGTGTTGCGAGAGGCGGTCTTCCAGGGCTCGATGGAACGGCTCAACCCGATCCTGATGACGGCGCTCACAGCGGGGCTGGCCCTCATCCCCCTCGCACTTGGCGGGGGCGAGCCGGGTAAGGAGATTCAGACGCCGATGGCCATCGTGATCCTGGGCGGGCTCTTGACCTCGACGTTTCTGAACATGGTCGTCGTGCCGGCGCTCTTCCTGCGCTTCGGAGAGCGGGCGGAGATCCGGCCCGACGAAGCGGAGCCCGCAGTGACCGCAGCCTTGCCATCCAGGTAATCCTGCTCGTGAACCGAAGGGCGCTGAAAAGCGGCTCGCAGAGCGACTGGGGAATATCTTGGCGACCCCGCCTCCCTCTTTCTGCCTTCCGTCAGCCTTCATCGGCAAGGCACAGCAGCCGCACCGCGAAGGTGGCGCCCTGGCCGGGGCCGTCGCTGTGCGCACGGACGGCGCCGCCGTATCCTTCTACGATAGCCTTCACGATGGCCAGCCCCAGCCCGCTGCCCCGCTCGGC
>JAHEMB010000061.1 GCA_024643915.1 Rhodothermaceae bacterium
GAGGAGGGTGCGCGTTTTTGGGGCGAGGGCCACGTTGCCGGGTGGAGAAAAAAAGGAAACGGGGCAGCCAGGGGCCGCCCCGTTGGGTACTCGGTCAGCGTCGGTCGATGTTTCTACGAGGCTGCGCTTCGGGCAAAGTTCACGAGCGCAGATCGTACACCTCAGCGCCCTTCGGGGCAGTGAAGGTGAACGCCTTGGCGGGAATCGCAGGGTTCAACTCGATGTTTTTCAAGCTGAACATCATCTTCGTCTCGTTCACGTCGAGCACTTCAAGGCGCGTCACCACGTCGTCGCGGTCGCGCATCCAGAGGGTGGCTTCCCTGAAGAAGCTGTCGCGGCTCTTTGGTTTGAGGCTCAGCTTGAAGTGCGGCTGCCCTTCGAGCCGAACCGCCTGCGCCGCCGTCACGTTGTAGTCCTGGTCGAAGTTCATCAGGAAGTCGCCGGGAGAAAAAGCCGTCTCGTCTTCAATGTAATCGTTGATGAGCACCTGGTTTTCGGACTCGTCGTAGAGCCATGTCGTCACGCCGTCGGTGACGAGCGTCTGGGCATCCGTTTCGACGCGGTACCGGTTGCCTTTCAGGACGAGCGTGCCGGAGAAGGTAGAGGCCTGGTCGCTGTAGGCGGACGTCATCGTCTGGGAAAAGGAGGCTCGTAGCGATTCGAGCGTGTCGTATTTCGCCTTGAGTCGCCGCAACACGACGTCGGCATGCTGTGCCTGTGCCTGCCCCGCCAAGAGGACAGCGAAAAACAGCAGCGCCACGAAGGGGCGGGAGAATCTGGTAGAGGTACGCATATGCAATTAGGCTTGATGTACGTGTTGAATACCGTGACGCACCGCCTTAAGGCAAAGCGCGTGCCCGAAGTCGTTCCCTGCCGCCGCCGCCGCAAAGATGGGGAAGAAAAAGCAACCAGGCGTGATGCTGAAAGCCCACTTCGTAGGGAAGTTACCTGAACGTCAAAGGCCCGGGAAGGTGCCCCCTTGAACTCCTGCGGTATCCGTTCTTTCTATGGAGCCTCCCCGGTGTTCCTTTTACTCAACGATCTCTCCACGAGGCTCCGCATGAACGAAGTCGGACAGTTCACTGAAACACGCGCCCAGCAGGCCATCGACGATTGCCTGGCTGCCTACAAAGCGTGCCTGCAAACGGCTGCCTATTGCGCCAACCAGGGCGGGGCGATGGCCGATCCGCACCGTCTCCAACTCCTGCACGACTGCGCCGACGTGAACCTCGCCACGGCCAACTTCCTCACGCGCGGCTCGCGCTTCCTTTCCCGCATCACCGAGGTGTGCGCGGAAGTTTCCGAGGCCTGTGCCGACAACCTCAGCGCGGACGAGCACGATCACCCACAGCTCCGCGTCGCCTACGCGGCTTGCCAGCGTGCCTGCCGCTCCTGCACGGAATTCTTTGATAACGAGGTGCAGTCCAACGAGGACGTGCAACGCGAGGAGGCGCTTCTTGAAAGCTTCCCCGCGAGCGATCCGCCGCCCCCGCCCACGGAGCTTTGATCCTGAAGGCTTCACACGTCTCGCTGGAGCGGATACCAGGCGAGAACCTGGTGCTGCGCGCCGTCGGGCCGTAGGATGCTCTGGTAGAGCAGGAATTCTTTCGCAGGAAAAGGCGGCAATGCAAAACCGTGATGGGCGCGGAGGTAGGCCCGTACGTCGCGGGGCCGGGGGCGCTTGAAGCGGGCGAGCGTGACGTGCGGCGTGAAGGGTTTCGTGTTGGGCGTCAGGCCCAGTCCGCGCAGGGCCGATTCAACAGCGATCTGTACGCGCTCCAGCGCGGGCGTCGGCGCGATGCGGGAGAAGAGGACGCGGGGGCGTCGGCGGGAAGGAAAAACGTCTAGCCCATGGCCTTCCAACGTCAAAGCCTCGCCTGTCACGTCGGCCAGTCCAGCTTTGATTGCCTCAACTGTTTCCGCGCTGACTTCGCCGATGAAGCGGAGGGTGAGGTGGTGCTGCCCCTGCGGCGTCCACCGCGCGTCGAGGTGCGGATCTGCGAGGCCTTGCAGCCGTGCGCCGTGTGTCTCCGGCAGGTCGATGGCGACGAAAAGGCGGGGCATGCATTTGCTCCTCAGGCTTCCGTGCGATGAATCGAGCTGAAAACTCCCATGGGCCTTATCATTGTTTCCGGGGGACAGACGGGCGTGGACCGGGCGGCGCTCGACGCTTCCCTCGCACGTGGCCTGCCGGTGGAAGGCTGGTGCCCGCGTGGGCGCAAAGCGGAGGACGGCCCGATCCCCGCTCGCTACCCGCTCAGGGAAACGCCGTCGGCGGCCTACGCTCAGCGCACCGCCTGGAACGTGCGCGACAGCGACGGCACCCTCGTCCTCACCTTCGATCCGCCGGCGGGCGGCACGGCGCTCGCGCTTGAAGCGGCAGTGAGGCTAGGGAGGCCGTTCATGCAAGTGAACTTGCCAACGCACGAGACGGAGCCGGTGGCGCGCTGGTTGGCCGCGCAGCAGATCCGGCGCCTCAACGTGGCCGGGCCACGCGAGAGCGAGTCGCCGGGCATCTACGAGGCCGCCTTCGCGTTTCTGGCCTACCTTGTTGGGTAGGCCACAAGAGCACCGAGGTATTCTACAGTGCGGGCGGTATGCTGTCGGGCAGAAATCCGAATCGTTGATGTTTCCCGATAGCCGTCATCTCC
Source organism: Rhodothermaceae bacterium (assembly GCA_024643915.1). Taxonomy (GTDB): domain Bacteria; phylum Bacteroidota; class Rhodothermia; order Rhodothermales; family JAHEMB01; genus JAHEMB01. The sequence goes on from JAHEMB010000061.1 coordinate 2,652, forward strand.
AGGGCTTTTCGGATTTCGAGTTTCGAAGTTGTACACGTCCGCAACCGCACGGCATCGGTGCCTGAGCATCCTAACTGTTTTTATTCTGAGCGACTTAGCCATCGTGGTGGTGGCCCATGAGCTGGACATCGTCGCCGAGGACATCCTCCACGTAGAGCATCTGGATGATGACGATGACGGCGACGATGAGCGGGGCGGCGAGGAGGACGCCAAGCGCGCCGGCCAGCACGCCCATAAGCACCTGGGAAGCAATGAGGAGGGCCGGCGGAAGCTCGACAGCGCGCTTCTGAATTAGCGGCGTGATCAGATAGCTCTCCACGAACTGCACGCCCAGGTACAGCGCCGCCACGTAGAGGGCCGTCTGCGGGCCTTCCATCATCCCCACGAGGATGGCCGGTGCGGCGGCGAGAATGGGGCCCAAGTAGGGCACGAAAGAGAACAGCGCCGCAATGAGTCCGAGGGCCAGGGCGAGCGGCACGCCGAGGATCATCAAGCCCACCGCCGACAGAGCGCCGACGACTGCCATCGAGGCCAGCTGGCCCATCAGCCACCGGCGGAGGCTGTGACCGAGCGCCCCGGCCACTTCGCGCAGCCGTTCGCGGCGGCGGCCGGGGAAGAGGTAGAGGAAATTCTCGCGGTAGAGCGCCGGGCTCACCGCTGCGTAGACTCCGACGAACAAGATGACAAAGAGGTTGATGAGGCCGCTGATGATCTTTGAGAATGCGCTGAGGAGCCCGTTCTTGCCGCCGCCGCTTTCACCGCCCTGGCTGCGACGCTCCTCGCCTTCGGCCTCCTCGCTTTCTTCCACATTGCTATCCCCCGCATCGCTTTCGGCTTCTTCACCCTCCCCACTCATGCTCTCCTTGGCAGATTGCATCATGTTAGCCGTTTCGGGCGCCTGTGAAAGCAGCCATCGGCCGAAGCCCGATCCCTCAAGTTGCGACTGGACGCTGTCGAGCGCTTCGGGAATCGTCTGCCCCAATTCATCGGCCTGCTCGGCAAGGCTCGGCCCGATCAGCAGGCCGGCGCCTGCCAGCGTCAACAGCAACCCTACGCCCACCACCAGGAGGGCCCAGCGGCGGGAGAGCGGGGTGCGGTGGCTGACGAAAGTGGCGAGCCCGTCGAGGAAGACCGCCAGCAGGAGGCCGGCGAAGATCAGCAAGAATACCTTGCCCGCGTACCACACCAGGCTCAACAGCAGAAACGCCGTCACGGCGATGCCCGCTACGACCAGCACACGGCGGACGAACGAAGGGGGAGGGGCTTGGTCTTCCGGCATAGGGCGTGCGGGTGTAACAGGCTTTCATCCATCCAGCGTTGCAAAGAAACGCCTAGTATCGGAAGGGGGTCGCTCCAAAACACCCCCACAAAAGGTAAATTGCAGGTTCGTTTCCTCGAACACCCGGCCCAAAGCATTGGACACCCACGTTGCTGCGGCCTATTTTACCCGGCGCCCGTTTTCCGAGACCATTTCCTCCCGATCCATATGGACGCCACCGAATACGTCGCCGGGGCCAGCAACGCTGTCACCATCCGTTTGAAGCTGGAGAACAGGCCGGGGATGCTCGCCCGCGCCCTCGCTGCCATCGGCGAGATGGGCGGCAACGTCGGCGCCATCGACATCGTCCGCGTCGAGCAGGGCCGCCTCATCCGCGACGTGACGATCTACACGAGCGACCCCAACCAGGTCAAGGAAATCACGAAAGGGCTGAAAAAACTCGACGGCATCGACGTGGCGCACGTCACGGACCGGACGTTTTCGCTCCATCAGGGCGGCAAGCTTGACGTGAAAAGCAAGATCCCCATCGAAACGCGGGCGCAGCTATCGATGGCTTATACGCCCGGCGTGGCGCGCGTCTGCCTCGCCATCCACGAGCAGCCCGACCTCGCCCACCGCTTCACGCTCAAGAGCAACACCGTCGCCGTTGTCACCGACGGCACCGCCGTGCTGGGCCTGGGCGACATCGGACCAGAGGCGGCCATGCCGGTGATGGAGGGCAAGGCGCAACTCTTCAAGGAGTTTGGTGGCCTCAACGCGTTCCCCCTCTGCCTCGCTACGAAAGACGTGGACGAGATCGTCCTCATCGTAAAAGCCGTTGCGCCTGGCTTCGGCGGGATCAACCTCGAGGACATTTCGGCGCCGCGCTGCTTCGAGATTGAGGAGCGCCTGAAGAACGAACTGGACATCCCTGTCTTCCACGACGACCAGCATGGCACGGCGGTGGTGGCGACGGCAGCGCTCATCAACGCGCTCAAGATCGTCGGCAAGAACCCGGCGGACCTGAAGGTGGTGGTGGTAGGTGTGGGCGCTGCGGGCACGGCCACTACGCGCATGCTGCTCGATCTGGGCGTGAAGAACATCATCGGCTTCGACCGGGAGGGCGCCCTCTCGCGCCGCCGGACCGACCTTGACGTGGCCCGCCGCGCCTACGCCGAGATGACGAACCCTGACGACGTGACAGGCGATCTGCAAACGCACATCGCGGGCGCCGACGTGTTCATCGGTCTCGCCGGGCCGAATATTTTGTCGGTAGAGGACGTGAAGCGGATGGCGCGCGACCCCATCGTCTTCGCGATGGCGAACCCCGACCCGGAGATCCGCCCCGAAGACGCCTACCCGCATGTGGCCGTCATGGCGACGGGGCGCACCGACTACCCGAACCAGATCAACAACGTCCTTTGCTTCCCCGGCATCTTCAAGGGCGCGCTCGACTGCCGCGCCTCAGACATCAACGAGGCCATGAAGATGGCTGCCGCCCGCGCCATCGCCGACAGCATCGACGACGACGCCCGCTCGCCCGAATACATCATCCCGAGCGTCTTCGACAAGAGCGTCGTCCGCCGCGTCGCCGACGCCGTCCGCCGCGCCGCCATCGAGACGGGTGTGGCGAGGCTGAAATAGCGACTCAATGGGGGTATGCGGTTTCCTGCAATCCACGATCTCTCGTCACCCTTGTCGCAGAGGATGAGGTGGGAATGCCTTTCGATTTTCAACCCACGCTGCGCGGCGAACACCTCGAACTTTGGCCGCTCCGGCCCGAGGATTATCTCGATCTGTTTGCCGCGGCTTCGGACCCTCTGATCTGGGCGCAACATCCGAGTAGGGATCGCTACAAGAAGGAGGTCTTTCGGGATTTCTTTCGAGATGCGATCGCCTCCGGCGGAGCGTTGATTGCGCGCGATGCTAGGGATGGGCGGACCATCGGGTCATCGCGATTCCACGGGTACAATGAGGAGAGAAGCGAAATAGAGATCGGCTGGACGTTCTTGGCCAGATCCTATTGGGGTGGGCTCTACAACGGAGAGATGAAACGGTTGATGCTCCGGCACGCCTTTCAGTTCGTAGACCGCGTACTTTTTTTGATTGGCCCTGAGAATTTCCGCTCTCAACGCGCCGTGGAAAAGATTGGAGGTGTTAGGGCGGGATCGCGTTCCGATGCGGGGGGCCGCGAGAGTTACCTTTACGAAATAACTGCCTCGAATTTTCTCTCTTCCTGAGCGGGAAGGCAGGCATAAACTTTTCCAAGGCGCGCTCGTTTTCTGTTCCCCTCGACCCGGCCCCGGCTTCCCTCTCCTTCGATCTATCAACAGCACATCTTATGCGATATTGCTGCTTTGCTGTCTTATTGTTTCTCATCGGCTGTGGAAGCGATGACCGGGAGCGCCTCGTCGTGTATTCGCCGCACGGCAAAGAGATGCTGGGTGAGTACGAGGAAAAGTTCGAGGGGCTGCACCCCGAGGTAGACGTGCAATGGATCGACATGGGAGGGCAGGATGCCTACGACCGCATTCGCACCGAGCAGCAGAACCCGCAGGCGAGCCTCTGGTGGGGCGGGGCGTCGATGGCGTTCGACCGGGCGGCCCGCGAGGGGCTGCTGGCGCCCTATCAGCCCTCATGGAGCGAGGTCGTGGCGGACGATGCCCATCATCCCGAGGATCTCTGGTACGGCACGTTCCTCACGCCAGAGGTCATCACCTTTAACGACCGCACGCTCAGCGCCGAGGAGGCGCCGAAGGACTGGGACGAACTGCTCGATCCGAAATGGAAGGACCGCATCCTGATTCGTTATCCCCTCGCTTCCAGCACCATGCGGACCATCTGGGGTGCGATGATCCTGCGGCAACCTTCGGTGGAGGCCGGCTATGAATGGCTGGCGCGCCTCGACGCGAATGTGAAAACCTACACGGCCGATCCGACGCAGCTCTACCTGAAGCTGGCGCGCGAAGAGGGCGACGTGACGATGTGGAACATGCCGGACACGTACATTCAGGCCGAGATCAACGGCTACCCGTTCAGCTACCAGATCCCCGAAGGCGGCACGCCGCTCCTCACCGATGGGATCGCGCTTGTGGCCGGGGGGCCGAGCGAGGACTGGGCTAAACAGTTTTACGAGTATGTCACCACGGACAGCGCCCTTGTCCACCAGGCGCACACCTACTACCGCATCCCTGTCCGTCAGGACCTCGACCCCACCCGCCTGCCCGCCTGGATCGCCAACGCCCGGATCACCCCCATGCCGCTGGATTGGAAACGTCTCGCCGACGAGGGCGCCGCGTGGATGCAATATTGGGACGAGAACATCAAGGGGCGCGGCGCGGCCTACCTGGCCGAGCGGCAGACCGCGACGGAGTGATGCAAGGAGGACGGCCTTGCCTCAGATAAGCACCAAAAGCCAAATTCCAAAGGCGCCTGTTGCGGCCCTTGGATTTTGGCTTTTGGAGTTTCCGCGCGGCCTTGATCGCGCGTCACGCGCCTGAAATCAGGCTGCTTGCAAGCGGAGCGTCTGTTCCTCCAACTCGAGGCGGACGCCGTGGCGGCGGGCGAACGGTTCGAACGAGCGGGCAAAGTGCTCGATGATGGCCTTTTGCTGCGCCAGGTCGAGGGCGAGTTGGCCGTCTGTTGCCAATACGACTGCGAGGTAGAGGCGGGACGATTCGTTGCGGGTAGCAAAGGCGAGATCTGCGCTCGGGGCTGCGCCGTGAGCGGCATGGCGCACCACGCAGGCATCCTGCCCTCGGAGAGCCGCGTAATAACGCGAGTCCTCCTCGAGGAAGCACCAGCCCGCGCGGCAGTCCGCGAAGTCCTCAAGCAGCTCCAGAGGGGTGATATGACAGGGGTCGAATGGTACGAGCTCGACGTTCACGATCCTCATCGTCTTTCCTCCTCTTCAAGTTCGGGTATCGCTAAATGGCAGGGGCGGGGTGCCCTGCCTTACTCCGCCCGCTCGTAGATCACTTCCCGGCCCGGTGGGCCCGGCAGGTGTAGCATGTCCGCCTCTCGGTGCAACGCAAAGGGCGCTTTGGAAGGCAGGACGATCCGCACACTGTCGCCGTCTACGAGGGTGTAGGTGCCCTCTGCAGGGAGGCCGTCCTGAGAAAAAACGACCTTTCCATCCTCCGAGAACTGAAAGGAACTATCGCCCTGTTTCGCTTCCCAGGTGCCGCTCAGAGATCGCCGTGAGGCGGCCTCATCGTTGGTAGGCGCCCCTCCGCAGGCGGTCGCCAGCAGCACAAAGACCAGACAGAGAGGGGCGAGAACGCGGGGCAAGCTCGAGGGGCCGCTGCCGGCAGGGTGGGTGATACGAGGCGGAGCTAGCGTTTGCAATGATGTGGGCGCCGCACCGGTTCTGCCGGGCCGGACCTGTAACAGTAAACTTACACCGCCGGAGCGTGCACAGGCGTCTCAGGCAGTCAGCAGCAGAAGGGCTGCGTACACGATGCAGCCGAGGGCGAAGGCCCAGAAGCGGCTGTGGCGTTCCTCGGGAAGCTCCTCTTTCAGCACGTTCAACACGATGCCGCCCGCGAGAAACGAGAAGAGGAGGGCGAGCGCGGCTTCGTTGATCCCCACCCCCTGACCGACGCCCCACCCGGCCAGGACCGCCGCGCTCAGCACCCAGCGGCCCAGCCGGTCGTAGCGGTGCTGATGGTGTTCGCGCAAGCCGAAGTCATTGACGACGAAATGGAAACCGAGTGCGAGAGTGAAAAAGAGCAGGCTGTGCAGGCTCTGGTCCTCGCGATGCACCAGCAGGTAGCCGATGACGGCGTTATAAAGGGTGAACGAGATGACGTGTAACCAGAACGTGCCGGCGCTGGTGGCGGCATTGCTTCGGCGGCCGCCGGGTCTGTCCATCAGGGCCGCGCGTTCGAGGCCGTAGAAGAGGGTGAGGCCTAGCAGAGCCATCAGGTAGGCGTGGTGCTCCAGAAATCCCAGCCACGCTGCCGTGTCGGCCTCCGCGATGGCTTCCTGGCTCTCCTTCAATTCCGGGAGGATGTGGACGAATACGTAAGCGACCGACACGCCTCCGGCAAAAGAGAGCCACGCGTTACGCGGGATGCCTTTGAGGAACCGCAGTTTTCCTGCCAGCAAGTGAGCCCCGGCCAACAGCACCGCCATGCCAAGGGTCAGGAGCGCAGAGACATTCATCGGTCGTCAGGGGCCGTTTCAGAGCGCGGGGTGAGGACCTGCCGTTTCTCTTCGACCACACGCACGGCGTCCTCGTCTGGCCGGATGCCCTGGCCGTACTTTTCGGCCCAGATCTGCGTGAACTCAGCGCCGAGGAAGAGAATCATCGCAGAATAATAGACCCAGACGAGGATGAGGGCGAGGGCCGCCGCGGCGCCGAAGGCCTCGCCCGGATCGCTCTGCCCAATGTAGAGGCCAATCAGGAATTTGCCCGCCACGAACAGCACCGCCGTGGCGAAGGCGCCGATCCAGACGTCGCGCCAGGCTACGTCCGCATCGGGCAAGATAACAAAGATGAGGGCAAAGAGGACTGTGACAACGAGGAGGGAAACGCTGGTGTTGATGACCCACAGCCCCACCGTCGAAAGGCCCGCCGGGAGCCAGCCGCTCAGCGAACTGCTCAAGGCGGCAATCACCGAACTCAGCACGAGCGAAACGAGCAGCAGAAAGGCGATGACGAGGATCATGCCGAGCGAGAAGATCCGCTTGACGGCGAACTGCTTCAGCCCGCCTTTCTCGGGATCCGGCTCCACCTCCCAGGCTTTGTTGAGCGCTTGCTGAAGCTGGGTGAAGGCCCCCGTCGCCCCGAAGAGCAGGCCGGCGATGCTAGCGATGAGGCCGACCGAGAAGCCGCCCTGCACCTTCGCCTGGGCATTCTCCACCATTGTTTGCATCTGCTCCGCCGCTTCCTGCCCGATTAGGCCACCCACCTCGCCCGTGATCCAACCCCGCACGCTTTCCGGGTCCAGGGCGGCGCCCGCGATCAGAATCAGAAGCAGCAGGAGGGGCGGCAGGGAAAAGATGGTGTAATAGGCCAACGCCGCCGCCATGCGTGGGCTGTCGTCGTCGCTGAATTCCTTGAACGTCTGCTTTAGCAGGTTTAGGCCTGCTTTCCCGGCGCCCTCCTGGATCGGTTTGCCTTTCATCATTCGCCTCTGCTCGCTTCCGTCGAGGGGCCGGTCGGAAAGGCGGACTCGGCTTGCTGAGAAGGGCGCGGGTCAGGCATCTGTGCGCCTGCCGTACCGTGGACGGTGCTGTAGCTGTCGCCAGGTTCAAAGCCACCAGCGTGGTCGTTGCCCCCGAACTTGTTCTGGATCATCTCCACCGGATTCTGCCCCAGCAGGCGATCTATCATAAAATAAAGGCCCGCCCCGGCCGCCGTCAGCAGCCCGAAGCCCAGCAACCAGCCGAGGCTGGAGGTGCCGCTGTCCTGGGGAGAACGGAACGCCACGGGGGCACGCTCGCGCAGCGTGTCGGCCATCGCCGTATGGAGGTCCTCGCCTTGCCTCAATCGCAGTTCGACCGAACGCGTCAAGCCGGCCACGTAGCCATCCGTTAAATCGCGTCGCGGGAATTTCATGGCGTGTATGGTCCTCTTGTCGATCAAGAAAATGGGAAAAGGCGGGTCCCCGCCGCGGGAGAATATGCGCCTGCCATCCGATTAGATCGCCGCGCCATGTTATAGATTTGACAATTGAGGCCGATTTTGAATGCAGAGGACGCGGCTACCGGTCATGAGTCTCGGGCAGGTAGCGCGCAGGAAGGGGCTGCCCAGGGCGCTCGGGGTCCCAAAGGACCGAGGCGACCCACCAGCGC
>JAHEMB010000721.1 GCA_024643915.1 Rhodothermaceae bacterium
CGCTACCACCACACTCGCGGGCCAGGAGACGCGCGGCTGGAGCTGCGAGTTGAACGACCGGACCTGCACCTGCTTGGCCGCCTCGATCTCATTCTGTGAGAGGTGCTCGCTCGGCTTCAACTCGAACACGTCGAAGCCGCGCACGATCTCAGAGCCGTAGAGATACCCGTTGTACCAGTATGTGGACCAATAGCCGCCCGTGATGAGGTCGGTGGGGCTGAGCGGCCCCCGGTCAAAGAAGGCGATCTCGTACGGGTTATCGGGGTCGGTGAAATCGAAGAGGGAGAGGCCGCCCTGGTACCACGCCTGCACCATGAGGTCGCGGCCCGGCACGGGGATGAGCGAGCCGTTGTGGGCCACGCAGTTCTCCGTCTCGGTCTGCGGCACGGGCAGCTTGTAGTAGCTCTCCAGTTGCAGCTTGCGGTCTTTGAGGGTGAAGATGGCGTTGGCGCCCCAGGAGGGCGGGTCGGTGCCCAGGCAGCGCGCCGCGTTGCCGCCGCCCCACTCATCGGTGAAGAGGACCTTGGTGCCGTCGTTGTTGAACGTGGCCGAGTGCCAGTAGGCGAAGTTCGGGTCGAGGACCTCGTCGATGCGGACGGGGTTGGCCGGGTCGGAAATATCGAGGAGGATGCCGTTGCCCGAGCACGCGCCCGCCGCCAGCCCGATCGCCGGGTAGACGGTGATGTCGTGGCACTGGTTGGTCTCGGACGTCTGCTGGGTGCCGGGGCCGTGCGTCCCACCTTCCCACAACCCGGCGATCCGCCCTGTCTCTTCGTCGGCGAAGATGCGGGGCGTGTTCACTACGCGCGCCTCCTGGGGGGCGTCGAGCGGGACCTTGATGACTTCGATGCGGAAATAGGACGAACCCGGATCCTCGTCGGGATCGGCGCCGGAGCAGCCTTCGAGCTCCTCGCCGGGGCGCACAGGGCCGGTGCCGGAGACGTAGACGTAGACGTTTTCGTCGTCTTTCGGATCGGTGACGAGGGTGTGGGTGTGCGAGCCCCGGCAGGTCTGCACGGCGGCCACCTGCTGCGGGCTCTTGAGGTCCGAGATGTCGAAAATGCGGACGCCCCGGAAGCGCTCGTCGCTCACTTCGGTGACGACGCCCTGCGTCCCGCAATCGAGCCGCCCCCGCGTCTCCTCGACCGACATGAAGAGCAGGTCGCCGTAGACCGAGACGTCGCCCTGGCCGCCGGGGCAGACGACCGACACTTCGAGTTTGGGGTTGGCCGGGTCGGAGATGTCGTAGACGTTGAAGCCCCGGTAGTTGCCCACGAAGACGTAGTGATCGCGGAAAGCCAGGTCGGTGTTGCTGATGCTGCCCTGGCTAAGGGCGAGGGGGCTCTCGAAGGCCTCGGGCTTGGGGAGGTGGGCGATGAGTTCGAGGTTGCGCGCCGCCTCACCCGCGTTTTGCACGCCGGGCTTGAGGCCGATGCGCGGGTCGGACTCGTCCCAGTCCCAGGCGGGCTTTGCCTGGATCTCGATCTCCAACACGGCGGCATCGGCATTGTCCTGTGCCTGCGCTGCCGGGGCGCCGAGGCCGGCCAGCAGCCAGAAGGCGCAGAACAGGGAAAGCGTAAAAGGTGTGCGCAGCCAGGGGCGCGCTATCGTAAGATTCATTGCTGTCGTGTTTGAAGCATGGGGGGAGACGGCGTCAGCGGCCGTCGTTCAACAGGTTCTGCATGCGGGCGATTTCCATGCGCTGATCCACGTCCACGTCTGAGGCGAACCGGTAGATTTCCGTCTCCTGCCCGGCGCCGGGGCTGGCGAGGAGGTCGTCCACCATGATGAGGGCGCCTTCGTGGTGCTGGATCATGTATTTCAGAAAGAGCTTCTCGAATGCGGTGCCCGTCGCGGCGCGCAGTTCGGCCATCTGATCGGGCGTGAGCATGCCGGGCATCATCATCGCCTCATGGCCTTCCATCTTGTGCCCGTCGTGGGCCATCGCCATCGGCACGTCCTGGCCACGTTTGCGCAGCCAGTGCTGCATCATCTCGATCTCGCTTTTCTGCGTGATCTCGATGCGCTGGGTGAGCAGGCGGAAGCCCTGGTTTTCGGAGCGCTCCGGGACGAGGGCGGTCATCTCCAGGGCCTGGGCGTGGTGCGCGATCATGCCCTGCATGAACTGAACGTCGGCTCTGGTGAAGCGGGGCCGTGGGTCAGGCGCCACGTCTTCGTCCGCCACCGGGCGGGTGGACTCGCCGGGGGCGCCGGGTTGCACGATGGGCGCCTCGTCGGCGTCCGCAGCCGGGGCCTGCTGCGACGTCACAGGCGATGAAGTGCCGCAGGCCGTCAGGAGAAGGGAGGCTGCGAGGAGAACCACAGGAAGAAAACGCAACACCATCATGCTCAATGCATCAAGAGGAGGGACGCGCTGTAAGGACGCTACCCGAAGGTTGGTTCCCGGCGCTGCTCATGCATCGAATCCCAGGCGGAAGAAAACCAGGAAGGCGCTGAAGAAAGGGGGCCTCTTTTCAACGGCTGTAGCCATGCGATTCCTTACAGGTTATTGTCAAGAAAAGGCTTGCCTTTCCCGAGGCCGATGTGGAGATTAGGGGCCGGCGACGGCAAGGCCCTGCCCTGGCTGCAGGGTAGCCTTCAGTTGCTGCGCAATCGACGCTTCCCTACGTATCCCAATACCTCAACACGGAGGACCAAGATGAAAACATTCCTTGGCCTGGCAGTCCTGTCATCTTTTCTCCTCAC
>JAHEMB010000722.1 GCA_024643915.1 Rhodothermaceae bacterium
TTGCCGATGGCGCCACCCACGACGGCCCCACCCGCAGCGCCGGCCGCTGCCCCTTTCTCCGTATTGCTCAGGCTGCCACACCCCGCCGAGACGAGGCCGAAAAGCAGCAGCAGTGCCACAGGCACCACGATACTGCGGCGTAATAGCTGGTACATCATGTTGTTTTCCTCCGATGAAATGACTGAAACCGATGATCGGCTGTTCTCTTAGTTCAAGCCTCATGCCAAGTGGAAATCCGACCCGGCTAAGGACTGAAAAAACAATGAGAGAGGCAGGGTAGAGTTCCTGTCAGCTTCAAAGGAGGTAAGGGAGGCAACAGGTCAAAACCGCTCTCTAATGCGTTAAATAGCGTGTTCGTGACACTTGGCGCCCATGTAATATTCGTGCTACCCCTCCAACCGGCAGGCGTGGCGGGCGTGTCATGCCTCGGCGGTGTCGTGTTCTCTGTACACCCGTCCGCCTGCGTCGCCGCATGATTACGCTTCCGTCTCGCCGAGAAGGCGGCAGCTCGCTTACCTTCTGGCCGACGGACCACGGGCGAAGCCGCTGCTGTACTGGATCGAAGCATCAACCTCAGCAAAAGACAGCACATGAAGCTCATCATTCCGATGGCCGGGCGCGGGACGCGCGTCCGCCCACATTCGCACGTCACGCCTAAGCCGCTCCTGCCCGTGAAGGGCCGCAGCATGGTCGAGCGCATCGTCGAAACGTTCAACAGCGTGCTGCCGCGCCCCATCGATGAGGGCGTCTTCGTGCTCGGGCCGGACTTCGGCGAGGAGGTCCGCGAGGAACTGCGTAGCATCTGCGACGCGCACGGCATGACGGCCTTCTTCGCCGTGCAGGAGGTGGCCCAGGGCACCGCCGACGCCGTCTATTGCGCAGGCGACCACCTCGACGGCGAGGGCATCGTCGTCTTTGCCGACACGCTCTTCGAGATGGCGCCGGGCGTGGAGCTCACCGACGCCGACGTGGTGGCGTGGGTCAAGCACGTGGACGACCCCAGCCGCTTCGGCGTGGCCGTGCGCGAGGGCGACCGCATCACCGCGTTCGTCGAGAAGCCGGCCGAGTTGATCTCGAACGAGGCCCTCGTCGGCATCTATTACGTGAAGAACCTGGAGCGCCTGCGCGACGCCATTCAGTACCTGATCGACGAGGACATCCGGGGGCACGGGCGCGAATTCCAGCTCACCGACGCCTTCGATAAGATGCTCAAGGACGACCGCGTATTTAAGACGGCGACCGTGACGGCGTGGCTTGATTGCGGCACCATCCCCGCCCTGATGGAAACGACGCGCTACATCTTGACCAAGGAGCACAAGGATCTCCACCACGGCACCATCAAAGACAGCATCGTCCATGATCCCGTGTACGTAGGCCCCGGCGCCATCGTCACCGATTCCATCGTCGGCCCCAACGTGTCCATTGAGGCGGGGGCGGAGGTGCAGGGGTCAGTGGTGCGCGGCAGCATCATCTTCGGCGAGGCGCAGGTGCACAACGCCATGCTGAAGGACTCCCTCGTCGGGCGCAACAGCGTGGTGAATGGCCAGCCCCTCGTGGTCAACGTCGGCGACCATTCGGAGCTAGGCGAACGCCATTGAGACAGCGATGAAAGTCTTCCCGAAATCAGCCGAAGCGAAGCTGGGGTTCGACGTGCTGCGGGCGCGGCTGGACGCCACTACGCGGAGCGCGCTCGGGCAGGACCGCCTCGAACGGATGCTGCCGGCGCGCACCCTCGGCTGGCTCCAGGGCGAGCTGGCGCGCGTAGCCGAACTGCAAGAGGCCTTCCGCTTCGACGACCCCGTGCCGCTCGACCACGTCCTCGACGTGCGCGAGGTCATCCGGCAGGCAGCGCCGGAGGGGGCCTTCGTGGGGCCGGAGGACCTGCTGGCCGTACGCCTCGTCCTCGTTACCCTCCGGCGACTGCGAGATTATTTCGCGCGGCGGCAGCAGAAATTCCCGCATCTCGCTACCCGCGTCGAGCGCATCACGCCCCTGCCAGACCTCGAAGAGCACCTCGCCGGCATCGTCGATGACGAGGGGCGGCTGCGTGACGACGCCTCGGCCGAGTTGCGGCGGCTGCGGCGGCTCATCGTGCAGCGGCAGAACGAACTGCGGGAGGCCCTCCTGCGCGAACTCCGCAAGGCCGTCGGTGAGGGCTACGCGACCGAGGAGCAGCCTACCCTGCGCAATGGGCGCATGGTCATCCCCATCCGCGCCGAGGCCAAACGCAAGGTGCAGGGCTTCGTGCAGGACACCTCGGCCACCGGGCAGACCGTCTACATCGAACCCGCCTCCTGCCTCGACCTCAACAACGAGGTGCGCGAGCTGGAGGCTGAGGAGCGGCGCGAGATTGAGCGCATCCTGAGGGAGGCCACCGCCCGCCTCCGCTCCCACACCGACGCCCTCAAGGAAAACCTCAGCGCCCTGGCCGACTTCGACCTGCTCCAGGCCAAAGCCGCCCTCGCCAACGAACTCGACGCGGTGGTGCCTGGCCTCAACGAGGACGGCATCGTGGACATCCGCGAGGGGCGCAATCCCGTGCTGCTCCTCCATTTTAAGAAGCTACGGCGGCAGGGCGGCGAAGAGGAAAGCCGCGCGGTCGTCCCGCTCGACCTCACCCTCGGCGAGGACTTCCGAACGCTCGTCATCACCGGGCCGAACGCAGGTGGCAAGACGGTGGCAATGAAAACCGTCGGCCTCTTCG
>JAHEMB010000723.1 GCA_024643915.1 Rhodothermaceae bacterium
GTTGGACGCGGTCTGGTTCACCTGGACGATTCCCAGGTTGTTGTTGATCGAATCCTCGATGATGGAATCCCGGAACTCGATGTGAATGGAGGTAATCGACCTCGACGGTGTTGCCGATTTTATCTATATGGCGGCGCTGCTCATCAGCATTAAGGCAAAGATGCTGTTGCCCTTGCAGGAGGTGGACGAAGAGGGCGAGCCCATCGACCCGCGCCGTGAACTCGTGGAGCGTCTGCTCGATTATATCCGCTTCAAGGAAGCCGCCGGCTCCCTCTCGGAAAGGCACGACCGTAGAGCCGCATTTTTCACTCGCGGTTCGGCGGTGCGCGAAACCCTCGAAATGGACGAGGATCTGCCGCTCGACGTGTCGGTTTTCGACCTCATCTCCGCGCTACGCCGCATCTTGACCGATGCGCCGGAGGAGTCAGTCCACGCCGTGCGCCCCTACGAATACACCGTGGAGGAGCAGCGCGACTACGTGCGGCGACAGCTACAGGAGACGGCGCGAGTTTCCTTTGTGGCCCTGGTTCGTCACCGACCCAAGATCTTCATCATCGCCACATTCCTTGCGGTTCTGGAACTGACGCGGCAGGGCGAGGTCCGCATTGGCCGGGCCGCCACCGACGATGACTTCTTCCTCGAAAGGCAAGACGAGCGGGCCGAGGACGCTGCCTCGTTCATTAACGGCAAGAGCGCGATGAACGGACACGAGCCAGGCGAATCAAGTTAGCCGTTATTGCAATGGAATTAAGCAAACTGAGCGAGAAAGAACTGGAGCGGGTGGCCGAGGCCGTCATCTTCGCTGCCGACGAGGCCGTGCCCGCGCCCCGTATCGCCCAGGTATATGCAGACGTAACAGGCGATGAAGTCCCGACGGAGGCCGCCGTGGAAGCTGCAGTGAAGAGCCTCAACGCGCAGTACAACCAAACGGGGCGCATTTTTCACATCCACGCCTGGAGCGGCGGCTACCGCCTGGCCACCGTGCAGAGCGTTGCGCCCTTTCTCAAAGCCTTCTTTGACCGGCAGCGGCAGAAACGGCTCTCCCGCTCACTCCTTGAAACGCTTGCCATCCTCGTCTATCGCCAGCCCGTGACCAAGCCCGAGATCGACTTCGTGCGGGGCGTCGATTCGGACTACGCTGTGCGCAAGCTCATGGAGATCGGGCTCGTCGATGTTGTCGGTCGGGGCGACTCGGTGGGGCGGCCTCTGCTCTACGGCACCACCCCCCGCTTCCTCGACCAGTTCGGCCTCCACAGCCTTGATGACTTGCCGCGCCTGCGCGAGATCGAAGAGTTGCTGGATGATCCAGCCTTCAGCCGAGAGCGGGCTCGTCTGCTGATGCTCAGTAGCCTAATCAAGCAGGGCGACGGCGTAAAGCCTGAGGGTCGGCGGATCGAGGCACAAGAAGAGGGGCAGGGGGGCGACGTCGGCGATGAAGAATCCTGACGGCAGGAACCGTTGACCGATCCGCCGATAAAGGAGAGGCAAATCAAACAGGGGTCATGGCGCAACGAGAGCAAGACAAGCGTGGGGGAAAGAATCCCCGACATTCTCAGCGGGGTGAGGCGGCGGGTGCGCCTGCGCAGAAAGGTCCGATGCGCCTCAATAAATATCTCTCCCGAGCTGGCGTGGCCTCGCGGCGCAAGGCAGACGAGCTAATTGCTGCCGGTCGGGTGAAGGTCAACGGCTCGGTCGTTACCGAGATGGGTACGAAGGTGCAGGCGACTGATGAAGTCGCGGTAGGAGGGCGGGTTATTTCGCCTCGGGGTTTTGTTTATATCCTACTCAACAAGCCCACCGACACCATCACCACAACAGACGATCCGCAGGGGCGCCAGACCGTTTTGGATCTCCTGACCGTGGATGCGGAAGAAAAGGAGGGCCTTTATCCCGTGGGCCGCCTGGATCGTGACACGACGGGCGTGCTCTTACTAACGAATGATGGGGAACTGGCGCACCGGCTGATGCATCCTCGGTACGAGATCGACAAGCTCTACGTCGTCCGCACCAAGGAGCCCGTCAAGCCCCATCAGCTGGAAAAACTCCAGAAAGGCGTGAAGCTGGAAGACGGCGTGGCCGCTGCTGACCAGGCTGCATACGTCGCTTTGCCGGATCACCATCAGATTGGTCTCAAGCTCCACGAAGGGCGCAACCGCCAGATTCGCCGCATGTTGGAGGTCATCGGGCACGAAGTAGAAAGCCTGGAGCGTGTCAATTACGCCGGGCTGACCGCCGACGGCGTGCGGCGTGGCAAGTGGCGCCGCCTTCAGCCACACGAGGCCAGGCGGCTTCGCAACCTCGTCAAGCTGAAATGAACACACGTGCCCGTCGCTGACAAAGTGGCGGGCGCTTTTGCAACAGAACATCCTCACCACCGGCCGACGCGCAGGGACCATGCAGACCAACGACCAGACGCTGACTAACCATCACAACGCGCTCGACGGCAAGATCCGGGGCGAAGGGCTGACTTACGACGACGTACTCCTCGTTCCCCGGCGCTCGTCTGTCATGCCGCGCGAGGTGGCTACGGCCACGCCCCTCACACGCAACATCCACCTCAATATTCCCATCCTCTCGGCGGCGATGGACACCGTCACCGAGTCCGACATGGCGATTGCGATGGCGCTTCTCCTCCAGGTCCAGCGTGATCTTCCGCCAGCCCTTGTCGTCCTCGACGTCCACTTCCAGGGGGAAGCGGAACAC
>JAHEMB010000724.1 GCA_024643915.1 Rhodothermaceae bacterium
CCCTGCCGCCGCGCACCAGCACGATGGAGTGCTCCTGTAAGTTGTGCCCTTCACCGGGGATATAGGCGATCACTTCGAGGCCGTTGGTCAGCCGCACCTTGGCGACTTTCCGCAGTGCGGAGTTCGGCTTCTTCGGGGTGGTGGTGTAAACGCGCGTGCAGACGCCCCGCCGCTGCGGGTTGCCTTGCAAAGCTGCCGACTTCGTATTCTTCGTCTTCGGCTTGCGTCCTTTCCGAACCAGTTGCTGAATCGTGGGCACGTTGTTTTTCGGTTGGCTTAACGCTATGGAGGCCAGGAGCGCCCGGTGGCGCATATACAGTTTGGTAATATATGCCTGAAACTACGTTTTGTGCAAGCCCTTTAATAAAGAAAAGGTTAATACGTGCCAAAAACGCAGCTTCCTTCGCCACTACCCCCTCTTATCCACAACCTATCGATACATATCAATGTATCAAAGTATAACTGAGCTTAGCGCAAAAGAAGAGGAGCTGCCTGTGCCCTGCACACGCCGCTCCCAAGCCTATTCTCTAAGAATCACCTCGCACGAAAGTTTCGGCCCGGCGCGTGCCCCACGATGAAATTGTGGTGACTCTCGCCATGTGACACCTGGTTACACCGCCACTTCGCTCACCTCCTCTTCTTCCGTAAACGCCTCCGCCTGCTCCGTAACGAACTGCTGGTAATGATGATAGCGGTCGAGGATGCGGGCGACGTAGGTGACAGGCTCTAGGCCCCGGCAAAACCCGTATTTCACTACGGGATCCTTGTAATACTTCTGCTTCGATTTCTGAAGGAGCCAGTAGGCCACGTCGCCCCAGCGGTTGGGATCATCGCCATATTTTTCGGTGAGGCGGCGGGCGTCCTCCACGTGGCCATGGCCGGTGTTGTACGAGGCTAGGATGAACTTGCGGCGCTCGGTCGCGTCGGCGATTTTGTCGTCCCAGTAATTTGTCAGCCATTCGAGGAAGCGGACGGCGCCCCGCACGTTGTCCTCGGGGTCGTAGGGATCGGTGACGCCGAACTCGCGGGCGGTGGGCGGCATGAGTTGGAGTAGGCCCATCGCCCCGGCCCACGAACGCGCACGCGGCTTGAAGCGGCTCTCCTGGTACGTCTGCGCCGCCAGCAGCCGCCAATCCCATGCCACCTCAGGCGCGTATTTTTGTAGCAAGAGGTCATAGTCCGACAGGGTCCCGGTCTCTGCCGTCAGATATTCGCTCTCGACGCGCTCCTGGTAGCCGCGCCGGTCGATGAAATACTTGTCGTAGAGGCGGTTGAAGAGGGCGCCGTCTTTCTCCTCGGCAACCCACGCGTTGAGCACGCGCAGCAACTCCGGCGCATTGGCGCGGACGGCCCAGGCCACCTGGTGCTTCGGCCCGATGACCGGCCTGACGAAGATGTTCGAGAAATACGAGGCTTTCAGCGCAGCGAGGTTGGCCTGCGAGACGGTCAGTTCGATCTCCCCCTTCGCTACACGGCGGATGAGCGTTTCGTACGAGGTTTTCCCGCCAATCTGCACAATCTCGATCTCACCGCTGAGAGTGTCTTCGAGTTCGACGAGGGTATCGTAGTAGGCGCTGTTGCCGGGCAGATACACCTCCTCACCCACCAGCTCCACCGGCTTTGTGATGAGTCGCGCCTCGATCTCGATGGAGTCGGGCACCTCGCCGTCTTCGTTGACGAGGAGGGGATCGGTGAGGGGCGAGCCGGCCGTGTCGGCATGTAGGGTGAGGAGGCTATCGACGACGTCGGGCACGTTGGCGCTGTCGTAGGGGGCATCGCGCTGCACCACAATGGGCCACGTGCGGTAGAGCGGCTCAGTAAAGGCGACGTGCGCGCTGTCGAAAGCGTTGGGGATGAGCCGACCGGCGGCCACGTCGCCCACGCCCTGGTTGAGCAAGTAGAAGAGGCTATCTCGGTCGCTAACGACCATCATCTTCAACACCACATCCTGCTCCTCCGCGAAGGCTCTGAGCAGTTCGTACTCGTAGCCCATCGGCTCGCCCCGGTAGAGGAAATAGCTGGTGGTGTTGTACGGCGAAAGGACGACGAGCGTGTCGCCATCAATGACTTCTGAAAGATCACGCTCAATAGGATCGCCTGGATCGACGCCGCTGCGCCCCTCCTCTCCCCCTTCACACCCGAGGGCGAGAAGAAGGCACCCGATTAGCAAAGGCAAAAGTAGAAACCACTGCTTCCGTTGCGACTGCTGCATTAACCTCATCCTTCCGAAACGATTCCCCTGTCGAATCAAATCAAATTGCCGGCCTGCGCATCATTTCTTACAGGCTACCATCTCTTTTCGTTTTGCACGAACGCCTGGATTACCGAGCGTAACGGGGCTTATTTCACGGTGGTTACAAAGGGGCCGGGGAGTCGGCGCAAGGCTTCGTGAAAGCATGGCACTAAGTGCTCTGACAAGTGGAAAGTGATGGCTGAATATGCGTCCAGCCGGTTTCCTGCCCAGGCGCGAGCGCGCGGCGTAGCGGCGCTACGGCAAGCGACCGCAACGCCGGCAGGGAGACGGAGGGGCGAACCCATCAAGAGGCGCTTGTCAGAGCACTAAGAGGATGAGACTCGTCCACTCGCGCGTTCCGCTCCTCCATTCCTCAGCCGCTCAGCCCTCGCAGCTCGCGGGCCAGCTTGCGGGCGATGTTGTCATCAAGCACGACGTCGGTCAACGTCACCCCGAGTCCGTCATT
>JAHEMB010000725.1 GCA_024643915.1 Rhodothermaceae bacterium
ATTGATGCAAGCGCTTCTTTCACAAAATCAGTACGCGCTCGTCGCGTTGCCGTGATGATCGTTCGACGCCTCCTGATCCTCCTGCTGCTCTGCCTGATCGGATGCAGCGACGGGCCGGCCGTTTCCGAGGATGGCCGGCAGCAGGTGCGGGTCTTTCTGTTGCTCATCAACACGAAGCAGGTCGAGTTTTTCAAGTGGGCCGAGGCCGAATATGAAAAGGACCACCCTGACGTGGACATCGTCTTCGAGCAGTTCCCCGGCTCCTCGCTCAAGGACTATGAGATCAAGATGCGGCTGCGCTACGCCAGCGGCGACCCGCCCGACATCTGGAGCTTCCGGGAGAACGCCCTGGCCGAGTTCGTCAACCTCGGCCTGCTGGCCCCGGCGCCGGACTACATCGAGCGGATCGTGCAGGAGAACAGCCTAAACGAGATGATCCGGCAGGCGCCCTACTTCGACGGCATCTGCTACGGCATCGCCCACAACGCCGCGTGGCAGGCTTTCTACTACAACAAAGCCATGTTTCGGGAGGCCGGCCTCGACCCGGAACGCCCGCCCGAGACGTGGGACGAGTTGCTCGACTACGCCGACCGGCTGGCCGTGCGCCGCGCCGACGGCAGCGTAGAGCGGGCCGGCCTTTCCCTCCGCACCTCCGGTTACAAGCCCGGCATCGCCGAGAAGTGGCTGACCTTTTTCTACGCCGCCGGTGGCACCCCCTTCGATTCCGCCGGTACCGAGAGCTACTTCGACTCCGACGCCGGGCGGGCCGTCAACGCGCTCTACCAGGAAGTGCTGGACCGCAGGATCGATGCGGTGGAGCACGAGGGCGACCAGCAGGGCTTCGGGCAGGGGCGCGTCGCCATGTTCATCCGCGAGCTGCATGTAGTGGACTGGATGCGCGTCAATTACCCGGACATCGAGTTCGGCGTGGCGAAGATCCCCGCGCGCGACAGCACCTTCACCTCCTACTCCTCGGGCGGTGCCTACCCGATGGTCGTCAGCAACGCGGCGCCGCACAAGGAGGCGGCGTGGCGCTTCATCGAGTTCCTGGTGAGCGACGCGCCGTACCTGCGCTACATGCGCACCCTCAACGAGTTGCCGATGCTCAAATCGGTGGCGCAGCTCCCCGAGTTTCAGGACGACCCGAACGTGCGCACCTTCCTCGAACAGCCCGTCTACACCCCGCCCAAGTTCGCGCACGACAAGCGCTCCCTGGGGATCCTCGGCGCGTATATCGAGCGTTTTGTCTACGGCCATCTCGGCGCAGAAGAGATGCTGGAGCGGGCCGATAGCGAGATCGACGCGCACCTGCGCAACAACTACGCCCGCCACCACCGCACCGCCAGCCGATGACTGTCATTCAGCCACCCGGCACCCATCTCACCAAACGCGGCCTCGTCCTCCCGCGTGGCCCTGCTGGCACCTGGGACGCCGGCATGGTGGAATCGCCGGTGGCGATGGTGTGGCTGGATGATCGGGGCTACGGGATGGCCTACACCGGCTACGCATGGACCAATCCGCCCCACCTCGGCTACACCGCTGTTTCGACGCCGCAGATCGGCCTTGCCTGGAGCGGGGACGGGGTGCACTGGACGAAGGACCCGCGCAGCCCGATCCTCGGCCCGAGCCGGCAGGCAGGGACCCCCGACGAAGCCGGCACCGCCGGTCCTTTCGTGTGGCACGAGGACGGCACCTACTACCTCTTCTATTTCGGCGTGACGGAAGCGGGCTACGAGCGCGGACGAAAGACGCTGAACCTCGCCACTTCGCCCGACCTATACCACTGGACGCGCTACGAGGGCAATCCAATCATTGAGCCGGCCGGGGCGGGCTGGCGGAGCGAGGCGATCTGGCACCCGAACGTCGTGAAGGTCGGCGGTACGTATTTTCTCTTTTTCAACGCTTCCGGTGTGGTGGAGGGCCGCGAAGAGGAGTTCATCGGCTACGCCACCTCGCCCGATCTCTACTCGTGGATCGTGGAGGACGAGCACGCGCCCATCCTGCAAGGCAGCGGCGTCCCCGGCGCCTGGGACGCCACGGGCCGCGCCGGGGACCCTTGCGTTTTCCGGGTGGAGGATCGCTGGTTCATGGCCTATTATAGCTGGGACGGCACGCACGCGCAGGACGGCCTGGCGTGGACCACGCCCGAGGCGTTCCCCCTTGGCTGGCGGCCGTATGCGAACAACCCGGTCCTCCGCCTCGGCGCCCCCGGCACGTTCGACGCGCTGCACGCTGCCAAGCCGTTCATCCTGCGCACCCCGGCGTGGCATTTTCATTTCTACACCGCCGTGGCCGAAGACGAGCGCCGCGAGATCGCCCTTGCCATCGAAGACCTCGCCTAGAAGTCCTTTTGGTGAGCGATATAGTCAGCGCAGCCAGTCGTCGAGGTGTGCAGCCACGAAGGCGTCGTCGTTGAGGTGGGGGTAGCGGTGGTAGAGGCGGTCGATGGCTTCGGTCTGGCCGGGAGAGAGTGTTTCGTGCGGGTTCAGGCAACGCGTCGAGGTCAGGAGGCCCTGCCGCCGGAGCACCTCGTGGATGCCGGGGATGCAGCCGGCGAAGTCGTTGGCGACGTCGAAAAGCGCGGCGTTGGCATCGGTGACTTGCTCGGCCAACGTCAGCAGATCCGCCGCGATGAGCCCTGCCTGCCGGGCGGCTTTGCAGGCGTAGAGATGTTCGACGGCGCGGCGCGTCCAG
>JAHEMB010000726.1 GCA_024643915.1 Rhodothermaceae bacterium
ACGAATAAACATCGGATGATTGCACGAACTCTTAATTTTCTTGCAGAGGATGAGGCCGGCGCAATAAAAGAAAGCCCCGGCGCCGGAGCGCCTGAGGCTTTGTGTTGAGAGCGGGAGGGTACGGGGCCGCGTCTACAGCGTCAGATCAACGGCGTCCGATTGTCGAATCAGCCGGTTTCGTGCATCCGACGCGTCGATGCGCAACGTGTAAACGCGACCAGGGTGGAGCACCTCACGCAGCAGGAGGGCAAACGGGTCATCGGCCTCAACGTAGGGTGTTACCGTTTCATGCTCTGCCACGACGATCGCCTCTTCCGGGTCCCAAACGACGAGGCGATATCGGTACGTATCCGGCACCGCGTCCCAGGATAGGCTCATCTCCGGCGTGCGCACCCGCACTTTGATCTCAGGGGTCGTCGCTTCAACCCCGCTACGCAGGGCATCGGTGGAGGGAACGAGGTAGACACGTAGGCCTACGCCCAGGGCTACAACCAACATCGCTGCGGCCGCGAAACGGCTTGCCTGGGACCACCGAGGCACACGTTGGGGCGCGCGTCGGCCGGGTGCAGGTCGCGTCGCCTGGTGCCGCCGTGGCGTACGCACCGGTAGCCCTGCAGAGTGTGCCGGGACCTCGGCTTGGCGTGCCGGAACCTCAGCCGGACCAGCATCGGGCTGATGGGCCGCATCGAGGGCATCCTGAGCCATTCGCAGCAGCTCGCGCGCGTCCTCACTTTGGGCGAGATAGGCGGCCACCTCGTGGCGCCGAGCTTCGGTCAACGTGCCAGCCAGAAAGGCCGCCAGCGTATACTCGTCAATCGGGTGCTGTTCAGGTTTCATCTGCGTGGGGCAAAAGGCAAGGAGCAAGAATGTTTGCACAAAGCGTTTCCTTGAATGCTACAGCGCCGTCGGTCCACAGGGGATGGGCGCTGGTGGCAGGTCGCCCTGAAAAATGGACGATGACTAAAGATGAGCTGCGTCGCCTCGTTCTCGATTCCTTTCCTTCCATCATGCGGCGTTGCATCAAGTCGTTTCGTATCTGGCATACGGTCCTCTTTGCTGGGACCGGGGGCAGGGCGCCAAATAACATGGGGTGTTGCTATACCATTAACGTACTAGTTTTCAAAATTCGGGCAGCAAGTGTGTGAAGAAAAACCAGTTCCATACCTTGCTTTCGTTCGATGTGCGCTCAACTGCGGAATGCAGGGGGGCAAAACCTGCGGCTGCGGCTTGAATTCCGGCGCGCCGCGCCGCATATTGAGCCGGACTTCCAACCCCGACCTTCAACGGTTTCATGGATCAAGACCTTCGTTCGATTCAGCAGGCCCGGACGCTCCTGGCGCAGGCGCGCGCAGCGCAGCGCACCTATGAGGCGTTCTCGCAGGAGCAGGTGGACCGTGTGGTGGCCGCCATGGCTGAGGCGGGGGCGCGCGACGCCGAGCGGCTGGGCCGTCTCGCGCACGAGGAGACAGGTTTTGGCCGCCCCGAGAGTAAAAAGATAAAGAATCTCTTCGCCACGCGCTTTCTCCACGAGCGCATGGCCGGGATGAAGACGGTGGGTGTCATCCGCAAGCTGGAGAACGACACCATCTGGGAGATCGCCGCGCCGATGGGGGTGGTGGCCGCCCTCATTCCTTCGACCAACCCCACCTCGACGGCGATGTACAAGGCCATCATCGTGGCGAAGGCGCGGTGCGCGATCGTTATGAGCCCGCATCCGCGTGCCGCGCAATCCACCGCCGATGCGCTCCGCGTGGTGGCCGAGGCCGCTTACAGCGCCGGGGCGCCCAAGGGCCTTTTCGGTTGCCTCACCGAAGTGACCCTCGCCGGCACCGAAGAACTGCTCGAACACCGGGAGACCGACCTCATCCTCGCCACCGGCGGGACGGCCATGGTGCGTGCCGCCTACTCCAAAGGCAAGCCCGCGTACGGGGTGGGCAGCGGCAACGTACCTGTCTACGTCGACCGCTCAGCCGATATCAACAAGGCCGCCGCCGACTTGCTCTATGGCGCCTCGTTCGATTGGGGCACGCTCTGCTCCACCGAGCGCAGCGTCATCGCCGACGAGCCCATTCGCTCCAAGCTCGTCGCGGCGATGAAGCGGGAGGGGGCGTATTTCTTAAACGAGAAAGAGAAGGACCTGCTGCGGCAGTTCATCTACCAGGACCGCCGGCTGAATGTCGATCAGGTGGGGCAGAGCCCGGAGCGCATCGCCCAGATGGCAGGCTTCCGCGCGCCGTCGGGCGCGCGGGCGCTCGTGGCGGAGGTGGACCAGGTAGGACGTGCGGAGCCGCTTTCGATGGAGACGCTCTCGCCCATCCTGTCCTTCTACACCGCCGACGGCTGGCAGGCCGGGTGCGAGCGCTGCATCGCGATCCTCAACTTCGGCGGTATCGGCCACACGCTCGGCCTGCACTGCACCAACGAGCGGGTCATCGAAGCCTTCGCCCTCGAAAAGCCGTCGATGCGGATCGTCGTCAACACGGTGTCGAGCGGCGCGTGCTCAGTGCTCCAGGGCGGGGAAGCCCGGACGTCCGGCGAGGACCTCGCGCCAGGCCTCGCGGTCGGGGGGCAGTCGTTCGCCGGTGATCCGCTGGAGCGCGCGCAGGGCCTCCTGCCGCACACCGGTGTTCTCGTGGTCGATCAGTTTCAGGAGCGGTGCTGTCGAACCGGGGTCGGCGAAGTGTCCCAGGC
>JAHEMB010000727.1 GCA_024643915.1 Rhodothermaceae bacterium
TGACCGGCAACCAGATATTGCGCGACGTCTCCCTTACCCCGCAGGAGCAGCAGACGATCATCCTCACCATCTCGGCCTTCAACGACTGCCACTACTGCACAGCCGCCCACACGAAAGCCGGCCAGGCCGCCGGGCTGCTGCAGGAGGAGATCGACGCCCTCCTCGACGGCGGGCTGCCAAAAGATGAGCGCCTGAAATCTCTAGCCCGTGCCACGCGTCGCCTTCTCAGCAAAAGGGGCTGGCTCAGCGAAGACGATTTTTCGGCGTTCGCGGCAGTGGGTGTGGACAAAGCACAACTTACGGAGATCCTCGCCTTCATTTCGCTCAAGACGCTCAGCAACTTCTTCAATCATTTCAACCAGACGGAGATCGACCCGCAGTTCCAGTAGCGGTTCTGTGATGGTGGTTAAAATCGAAAGCCTGGCGTCTGCGAAGGCCTCGGGCTTTCTTGATGAATCGTGGATCCAGCAACGCGATTTGCGCTGCGTACAACGCCAACGCAGCCCCCGCGCTCAAACGTATTATCTTCCACCCCCTCATCGACGAGAAAGCGTCCGGTAGCGAATGTGAGAGCCTGGAATTTCTCTCCAGCACCCCCGTATCACCGACAACCAGCCAACCTGCAGCAGGCTTTCAGCTCATCCCTGCCGGGCTGCGTTTTGTGGGGGCATCTTCGTCCAGGCCGTCGCCGCCCGGCAGGTCGGCCTGGGCGTCGCCGGTGGGCGTGTAATGGCGTTTGAGCCAGCTACTGAGACCGTCGAGGCCGGGGAAAAGAACACGCTCCGTGATGTTGGCCTGGTCGAGCTTGTCTCGCACCTCCCACTTCAGCTCGGCGGGGAGGATGATTTTGCGCCAGAGGCTCGGGTGTGTCAGAAGCCATTTGTCGAGGACGGCCGCCGGGTCGGAGAGGGTGGAAAAGAGAGCGTACTGGTTGACGATGCGATCGTCCATTGATGGCGGTTCGAGGAAGAGCAGGAAAGTCTCGTCGCCGAGGCTGCTGAAGTGCGGCAGCGAATCCACCGCGTCGGAGAGCATATCTACGGTGAAGACATCGGACCCTTCGCGTTCAAGTTCGCCCCGCAGCGGACGCGGCAGGAGGTGATGCGCCTGATGGTAGTTGACCATCCACACCGCCCCGTCCATGTGAAATTTCTCGATATTGGCCGTGGCGAAATGCAGGGCGACGAAGGGAGAGTAGGTCCAGTCGAGCAGGCGGGTGGGCAGGCCGTGATGCTGCGCGACCGAAAGCCAGTGCCAGATGGAATCGCCCTCAACCACATCGCGGTGGGCGTACTTGCGGAAGTTGCGCAGCAGGTGCGTCTCCATCTTGGTGAACGGCCCACCGAGCCGGATGAGGGTGGTCTTGAGCGGATAGCGAGCGTCCGAGAGCCCCCGGAACGCGCTGAGCGAGCGGAAGCGCCGGATGTCCGGGTTCCAGGCATCGGAGAAGAGTTCTTCCTGCAAGGCACCCCAGCTATCGACACGGACTTCGTTCATGGTCTCTCGAAGGAATTGCAGCTTCGCTTTTCGGTGAACCACCGACGTCGCCCCTCGTTTCCTCGGAGGAACGTAACGAGCCGGAGAGGCTACCGTCGCTACCTTGCTCCGAGACGCCGCCGCCGTGTATCATGCCAGGGATGAATCGAGGAGACAAGGAGACGGAATAACGAGGAGGCTGTGATCTGAAGGTACTCGTCGATTCCTCGGTTCGTCGATTCGTCTTCTTTATCCGAACTAAGCTTTGAATATGGAATCCCCCGCTATCGACACTTTTCCGTTTGGCCAGCACATCGTCTGGGAGCCGAATCCCGAATGGATCGCCGAGAGCAACCTGCGGCGCTTCATGGACCGCCACGGCGTCGAAAACTACGACGCGCTTATGCACCGCTCGACGGAGGACATCGCCTGGTTCTGGGACGCCGCCCTCAAGGACCTCGACGTGCACTTCTACCAGCCCTACGAAAGGATCGTCGATCTGAGCAAAGGCATTCAGTTTCCCGAATGGTGCGTCGGGGGCGAAATGAACATCATCCTCAACTGCCTCGACAAGTGGCAGGACGGCCCGACGCGCGACCGGAAGGCGCTCGTATGGGAAGGCGAAGAAGGCACCGTCAAGACGTTTACCTACGCCGAGCTTAACCGGGAGGTGTGCAAGTGCGCCAACGCCCTGCGCAGCCTTGGCCTGGGCAAGGGCGACGCGGTGGGGCTGTACATGCCGATGACGCCGGAGTTGTGCATTGCCTTTCTGGCCATTTGCAAAATCGGCGGGGTGGTGCTGCCCCTTTTCAGCGGGTACGGCTCCGGCGCCGTCGCCACGCGCCTGAACGACGCCGCCGCCAAAGCCCTCTTCACTGCCGACGGCTACAAGCGGCGCGGCAAGCCCATCGCCATGAAGAGCACCGCCGACGAAGCCCTGGTAGACGTGCCTTCCGTCCAGCACGTCATCGTTACCCGCCACCTCGGCCTGCACGAGGACGGGCCGTGGACCAAAGGGCGCGATCACTGGTGGGACGACCTGATGGACGGGCAGCCGGTAGAGGCCGCCACCGAGCGCACGCGCGCGGAGGACGTGGTGATGATCATCTACACGAGCGGCACCACGGGCCGCCCTAAGGGCGCCGTCCATACCCACTGCGGCCCGACGTTTACCGATCAATGGAAGAAGCAGCGAGGTGGGCAATGAGTCGCGA